>JBEGSP010000336.1:0-8141 GCA_041179845.1 Pseudomonadota bacterium | reverse complement strand
AGAAAGTACGCGGGGTGATAGTACGCGGTAGGTACCAACAACTTCTAGAGTGCGGGTGTCACGAACGATGAGATGGTCACAGACGTCATCAAACTCATCGCGTTCAATGCCTTCATGGTTCTTTAAAGATTCAAGGCCCATCGCCTCAACAAATACTTTATAGCGTAGACGCTGTACTTCTCTCACGTCTTCATGAGTGCTAGCTAAACTGAGGCTGAGTTTGGGGAAGCTCGTACTGGAGTCCGCCCCGACGTTCATCATCCGCATCGTCGCTCCTTCTTGTTTTGATGCCGCAAGAATAACGAAGCAATACTGCAAGCAAATGACAATCAGGTTTCGTTTCTGTTACAAAGAACGAATTTTGACTGCGAACACTTTATCTGATGATAAAACTATCTCAGGCAAGATCAGCGCCGATAGGGCCTCCATCATTACGCGTAATCACAATCGTGCTTGAGCGTGGTCTTGCTGTGCCACCGTGTGGCCAGTGGCTAAGATACGTGGATGGATCAGCGATATTGAAATTTTTACCGGTCGTGGTTTCACCCGGATGCTGAATATTCACAAATAAGGCACGACCATCAGGAGTCTCAGCTAAGCCAGTAATTTCACAATCAACTGGGCCGACTAAAAAACGTCGTAGACGATCTTCTCCGGGAGTTGCACCTACGTGAGTGGTTGCAGTGCTTTGTTGCCCATTATCTGAATTAACGATGGTCTTTGTCGATCCGTCACCTACTTTTCCTGGGATAGCGGCTAGCAACATGCAATTACTGGCATCGGTAAAGGCGTGATCATCGGTTTCTACCCAGAGCAAACCACTACGGGCAAACCATAGTCCATCGGGACTAGAGAAATCATTATCGCTAGTCAGTCCAGAGAGGTTCACATTTACTGGATCGGCGGTTGAGCGCGCAGCAAATAAAAATACGTCCCACTGAAAGTGAGTGGCGGAGGCTTTGCTGTCGTGCTCAGCCCAGCGGATGATATGACCGTTGGCATTCCCTTTTTGGGCCACCCCTTTTTTGGGGTCGTTATAAAAACGTGGGTTAGCCGCATCCACTTTGTCTAAAGCACGCGAAGGGTTGTAGGTGAGTGTCATATACACTTCGCCGTTTTTCGGATTGACGGCACCCCATTCGGGCCTATCCATTTTTGTCGCGCCGCGCGCATCAGCGGCTAGTCGTGCATTGATCAGCACGTCAGCTTGATCACTAAAACTGTAATAACTGTTGTCTCTGTCCAGTCCGTTACGGCCATGAGTTAACTCAAGCCAGTCACCGCTGCCATCTGCATTAAAGCGCGCTACATAAAGTGTGCCATCGTTTAAATATTTATCGCCAGCGGCAGCACCACGTTTAGCATCGGCCGGATCCCACACAGCCTTTGATACATATTTATAGATGTATTCATGGCGTGAGTCGCAGCCCATGTACCAAACTAGCGGCTGACCGGCAATCACCAGGCCAGGCCATGCGCCTTCATGCGCAAAGCGACCAAGTGCTGTGCGTTTTTTCGGTGTTGAATCAGGATTGAAAGGATCAATTTCGACTACCCAGCCAAATGTATTGGGTGCGTTTCGATAGTCGTCACTGCCATCGGTGGAGGTACCGTTAACGCTAGCATCCCAGCGACCAAAACGATTGTCGGCAGTGTCTGGCTGTACGGTAGCCCAAAGTGATACGCTATTTCCTTTGACGCCATAACGTTTTAACGAAGCGATTTCGCGTGCGCTACGTTTGCTGTCATCGCTTGCTGGACGACGGAAAAAGAATGCCCAATTTTCTTCGCAGGTGAGATAGGTACCCCAAGGTGTATGACCATTGGCACAATTGCCGATAGTGCCGCGGGTACGCGTGCCGGTGACAGAATACTTGGTAATCATCGACGCACTACGCGCAGCAGGGCCGGTGATTTCCATATCAGTCATTGACGTGATGCGGCGATTGAAATGCGAATTTCGAACTAACTGATAGCTTTGTCCCACTTTTTTTACTTCCGCGACCGACATTCCAACAGCCAGCATTTCTTTCATAACTTCGTTGTCACTCAAACGTTTTTCGTCAACGATCGTTTTACCAGCGGGATGAAGAAAAGCAGCGGTGACACTTTCATGATTCACGCACAGCAGGCCACGATCAGAAGCTAACGGACTCCATAGCCCATTTTTGCCTAAGCCAAAAAAATGCATGCCATCGTGATGATCGCCTACACGCTTATTAAAACTTTCCGCTCGTTCGCTGCCATTGTTTGAATACGCTGGTATTCCTTCGGCTAGAGGATCTCCTGTGCTTGAAATGATGCGATAGGAATAACCCTGAGCCAGCGTTACTTTGTCATCTGAAGTTTTAGATACGGCAGCGAAATTTAGTTTTAACGCCCCATTGGCCGCACGAGTTTCTCCTGCTGCTGATAACAACAAACTACTGCCACCAAAATAAAGAGTGGCGGCAGCACCGAATGAACCTTTGAGCATCTCGCGTCGGGAAAGGCGTTCCGAAAGAATATGATTGAATTCAGGATTTTTTGAATCGTTTTCTGTATCAGTCAGCATGTTTGGGCAATCGGCAGAGGTGTGGGTCATGAAAAACTCCGAAGCAAAGGTGTAGTACGCATGTAAACACGCCAATGTTAAACGATCATGAATTTTTTGCGCAGAGAGGGCATTGCGCGCCGGCCAGGCTTTTGCTTACCGTTGCGGCGAGAGGGGGTTAGTATTGTCTAACTACCATTGGCCAGTCGACCTCTGACCAGGCGGCTTGTTCTTTTTGTAGCCAGTGAGCGAGCGTTGGATGCTTGCGTAACATAGTGGCAGGAATATCAATTTCAATTTTGTGTCGAATTCTGACACCGACTAATTCTTCACTTAAATCAATGCGCGAGTGACTAAACAGTATACCGAGTCTCAATGCGAGTATGGCCTTAGCCAGATCGGGTAGAGATAAGGCTTCGGTTACTTTTTTTAAGTTACCTTTTTGTGACAGTACAAGAATGCTGAGGATGTGTTGCTCCTGCTTCGTGAATCCGGGTAGATCCGCATTGAGTGTTAAATAGGCGCCGTGTTTGTGAAAGCCGCTATGCGACACAGCCATTCCCACTTCATGCAAGCGAGCTGCCCAAGCAAGCAATCTATCGTAATGATCGGTTTCAGGTTCAAGCTGCGCATGCAGTACCTGTGTATTCGCCTTGACTCTAGCGCCGCGTGATTCATTCACACCAAAGCGACGTCCAAATTCACGCACTGAATCACGACGTCGATCTTTGCTGCTACGCCGTAAATGTAAATCCCACAGCACCCCCATGCGCAAACCTGCTTCAACGGGCTGCATGTCACGCATGCCGAGTTCCTGGCATAGACCCAGCAAAATAGGAAGCCCACCTAGCACCACTGCGCTGCGTTCAGGTTTGATGCCGATGAGTTCTGTTTTACTGACGCGTCCGCATTCAATTAATAAATCGCGTAAGGCACGTAGACTTTTTAATGATAGACCGCCATCACCGAGCGAGTGAGCTTGTATTAGCTCCGCTAAGGTTCGCATGGTGCCGGATGAACCGTAAGACACTGTCCACAGCCTCGGATGAAATGGCTCCATACCATCTTCGAAATAACTCCGTGCGTTGAGAACAGCTTCAGCAAACGTAGATTCTGAGATGCGGTCATTACCGAAAAATTCTAGCGCCGTGTTAACGGTACCTACACTGAAGGATTCAACACTTTCAATTTGACTGCCCTGTCCTAAAACCAATTCGGTAGAGCCGCCGCCGATATCAACCACTAATCTGCGTTCGTCAGGTAAATCGAGTGCGGAGGAGACGCCAAGGTAAATCAGTCGGCCTTCTTCTTCGCCTGAGATAATTTCAATCGGATAGCCGATTGCTTTTTCGGCAAGCTCAAGAAATGCATCTTTGTTTTTTGCTATGCGTAGTGTGTTGGTGCCCACTACACGGACGGCGGATAAAGGAACAGAGCGAAGAATTTCAGAGAAGCGCCCCAAACACGCTAAGGCGGTTTGCATCGCCTGTACCGTGAGATTGCCGCGCTTATCGAGTCCAGCGCCGAGACGGACGGGCTCACGTGCGGTGTTTAGAATGCGAATCTGTTCGCCATCAAAATGACCGATGTGCATGCGAAAGCTATTTGAGCCCAGATCAATGGCGGCCAGCATGTTCAGCAGATTCCAAAAAAATTCAAAGACAACATTTAAAAATAAGCTTTCATTGTGACTTCTTGATGACAGATGCTCGGTATTTTAATCCACTGTTGTTAATAGGTGCATGGTACTGCTGAGGGCTCTCTTCTGGACTCCTAAGATGACGCATGTCATCAAGTTGAAAAATTTCCGCCGAATAATCCGTCCCCAAGCTAAATCAAAAAAGCGAGGACTTTCGTCCCCTTTTTGATTTTCTTACGATTTTTAACGGAGAAAACTAATGAACAAACCTCAAACTCGCACGCTAGTTGCCAAGCGTATTGCTATCGCAGCTGCAACCTTGTGCGCTTCTTTGTCGGCCCCTGTATTCGCTGCTGCTGATGATGTGAAATCGCTGATGGACTTGATGTTGAAAAAAGGCGTTATTACTCAAGCAGAATACGACCAGCATGTTAATGCTGCTCAAGAAGCTGCAGAAAACCGTGAATTCAAAGAAAAGCGTATTGACAAAGACGTCGCAAAAGCGAACGAGTTCCTTTTGAAAAATGCGGACTCCGGTCAAGTAATGAAAAATGGTATCGGCATCCAATCTGCTGACGGAAAAAATACTGTGCAGTTGATGGGCCGTTTACACATGGACTACCGTGGTTACAGCGCAGGCTATGCATCGGGTGCGACGAAGACGGATACGTTAACAGATGTATTAGACATCCGTCGCGCACGTCTTGGCATGAAAGGTCAGCTTGACAAGGATTTTAAATATGAAATCCAAGGTACATACGGCGGTGACAACGGCATGGGCGATACCTCGACCACTCTTGATATTGCTTTCGCTGACTACGCGGCAAATCCAGCAGCGATTCTGCGTGTTGGTAAATTCAAGATGCCTTTCAGCCTAGAGCAACTGACTAGCTCCAATAACATCGATTTCATGGAGCGTAGCTTCGCCAATCAAAATGAAGGCGAATATGTGCCAGCAAAAGAAACCGGTGTAATGCTCCATGGTAGTCCTTTAGCAGGTACTAGCTACGGCATAGCCTATTCGCGTGGTCGTGCCAACAAGAGCGCGGTATATGACAGCCCAGATTTCATTGGTCGTGGTACTGCCAACATTGCAAAATTGATGGGTCGTGATGACATCGTTACGCACTTAGGCTTTGGTTACAGCACTGGTAAAGTCAAGTCTGCTACGTCATACGCGAGTGCTCGCGATGAAAGCCGTGCATATTCCGGTTTCTTCAATGGTACTGAGGCAGTGACAGCCGGTTCAACACGTACACGTACGGACGTGGAATATGCGGTTGCTTATGGTCCATACAAAGTTCAGGGTGAATTTTTCCAGATTGGCTATTCGGACATGACGGGTACTAACGCCGGTTCGAATTCAATCAACATGAACTATAACGAAGTTCTCTGGAACATCACCGGTGAATCACATAACTACAGCAACACTGCCGGTACATTTGGCTGGATCAAGCCGAATACTAAGTTCACGTCGAACGGTGGTTTAGGTGCATGGCAGGTGGGTGTGCGTCTGAGCGATTTTGATGGTTCAGATTTCACTGCAGCTTCTGGCAAAACAACTAAAGCAACTTCAATGACCTACGGTCTGAACTGGTACGTGAATGACAACGTTCGTTTCATGCTGAACTATGTAGAGACAAAGTACGACTCTACAGTGTCAGTCAGTGGCGCTTCGCTGGACAAGATCAAAGCCATCATGCTTCGTAGCCAAGTTTGGTTCTGATTTAAACGTAATCTCCAATCCGTTAAGGATGCTTTATACGCCCCCTCGGGGGCGTTTTTTTTGCTGCTGCTCAAAGTAAATTTATGTCGAATGAAACGCCATCAGAATTTCAGATAACGCAAAGTGGATTTGTCTGGGGTTATTCCCTGGATGGTGCAGGGAATACCCAAGTGGTTAACGCCAGTAACGTGAAAACGGTATTGCAAACCATCCCTGAAACATCGAATCGGAATTTTATATGGCTGCATTTCAATTTAAGTCAGGCATCAACAGAGCGTTGGTTGAGCGAGAACACTGCATTGCCACCAGAATTTTTCGAGGCGTTACATATTGGTTCGCGTTCAACCCGAGTTGAAGTAATTGACGATAGCTTGATTGCGGTCGTCAATGATGTGTTGCATGGTTTTTCATTTGATCCGTCTGAAATTTCTACCTTGTGGTTGTCGGTAACTCCTCGCTTAGTCATCAGCGCACGCCGTAAACCACTCAAATCAGTCGATAGGCTGCGGCATGCAGTGCACAACGGCGCCAAAATTACGAGTACGGTCGAATTACTAACTCACTTGCTGCGCGATCAGGCAGATGTTTTGATGGGCATAGTTCGTGATGCGGTTGCTAAGGTGGATAAGATTGAAGATGATTTGTTGGCAGGGCGTTTAAATCATAAGCGCGAAAATCTGGGCGCTTTACGACGAGTCTTAGTGCGCTTGCAGCGTTTGATGGCGCCCGAACCAGCGGCGCTGTTTCGTTTGCTCCAACGCCCACCGGTGTGGATTCCTGAGGATGATTTGCAGGACATTCGTCAATCAAGTGAAGAGTTCTCGGCCGTATTGATAGACATGGCATCGCTGCAAGAGCGAATTAAATTATTGCAGGAAGAGATAGCGGCGATGATTAGCGAAAAAAGTAGTCGCAGTCTTTTTACACTGACTATCGTGACTGTACTTGCGCTGCCGATTAATTTAGTCGCGGGTTTATTTGGTATGAATGTGGGCGGCATTCCACTGGCTGCGGATGAGTCTGGATTTTGGGTGATTGTGTGCGTGCTGGCAGCGATTACTACGACGGCGATCTGGTTTATCTTGAGGCGTGGCAGCGATAACTAAATTTTGTAAAGCTATCAAAGTAACAGCGTGTTTTGCTGCCCTTACCTGAGCTTTACCAAGACTTGAGCTTAAGCGAAGACGTCTTTTTGCCTGTAATGCGAGCCCGCAAATAGTTGTGAACGTCCCTTGCTTGGTATCCCGCACCATATTTAATGAACTGCTTTCTGGAGGCAGTAGCTTCTGCGATGAATATATGGCGAAGCTGAGACACAACTATGGCTTTTGTAGCGTGTCCCTTTATTTCACTGGGAAAATTGAGTTGTGCGTTAGTCATGTGTACCTAATAATTAATTAACAAGGGCGCTATCTGCACACGATTGAATCTATCGAAATAAAAGTGGCTGTCAATCTTGAGTCTTTTTTTTCAAACTGACTTGCCAAATAATCTGAGTCAAATAGGTTTTCTGCACCTTAGATGGTCTGATTATTACTTAGCTACAATGAGGTGGATTAATTAATTAGGTAATCCATTTCATGCGCTTACTATCCGCTGGGCTACTCACCCTCATCATTCTCACTGGTTGTAGCACGCTGCCGCCTGCAACCCAGACTACGTCGATACCATCGAGCGACACCAGTTCGACCACTGATTCCAGCTCACAGAGTGCCGCTGAGACTGCGTCAAAGCCCGAGCCGCCCGCTGCAAGCACGCAGCCTGAGGTATCAGTCACCCCGCCACCACAGCCTACCCAAAGCCCTGTAGCGGTGCCTAAGGCGCTGAAGATAGGCTTGGCGTTAGGCGGAGGTGCGGCACGCGGTTTTGCACATATTGGTGTTATTAAAGTGTTGGAAGCGAATGGCATCGTCCCAGATATCGTCGTAGGTACGAGTGCGGGTAGTTTGGTCGGTGCGCTTTATGCCGCCGGTAACAATGGCATGGCATTGCAAAAGCTAGCGATGGAGATGGATGAGGCAGCCATCTCGGATTGGTCAGTTCCATTTTTTTCGAATTCCACTGGGGTGCTGAAAGGAGAGGGCGTGCAACAGTATGTGAACCGCGCTGTGCATAATCAACCGATTGAAAAGCTACGTATCCCATTTGGTGCTGTTGCTACAGATTTAAAAACTGGTCAGCCGATTCTTTTCAGGCGAGGTAATACAGGTGCAGCCGTTCGTGCATCGTCGGCAGTACCTGGT
>JBEGSP010000335.1:0-7221 GCA_041179845.1 Pseudomonadota bacterium | reverse complement strand
CGAAGTCTTGATTCCTTTCCTGATCATGGTGTTGGTATTGCTGTTTAGGCCGCAAGGATTGTTTTCCGTCGCGCAGTCAAGGAGAGTGTGATGAACCGCGCGAAAATTGTCGTCATCTTGTTAGCGCTAGTCGCTTTGCTTCTGCCAGTTGCTTTACCTTGGATTAAAACACCTTTAATTCTGGGTACAGCGTTTGGTATTGCCGCTTTAGGCATCTCCATTTTGATCATCTCGGGACAGATTTCATTCGGTCATGCGATGTTTGTATGTGCCGGTGGTTACGCCGTTGCGTTCGTCTCCAGACAATGGACTCACATGGATAGCGCCTGGTTGCTAGCGGTAGGCGCCGCAACAGGAGTGGTGCTCGGTATCGTTGTGGGTTCATTCGTCGTCCGCTATCGCGCTATTTTCTTTGGCATGCTGAACTTAGCTTTGTCTATGGTCTTGTTTGCAGCGTTGGGTAAATTTTTTAATTTAACGGGTGGTACCGATGGTTTGCGTCTTGAACGAGCACCATTCTTTGGTATGAATCTCGAACGCGATGCCTTTGAAAGTGTGTTGTTGGTAGTTGGTGTCGTGTTGGCATTGCTTTCAGGTTGGCTGGTACAACGTTACTTGCGATCAGTGGCAGGGCAGGCGTTAGCCGCCATTAAAACCAATGAAACCCGGCTTGAATATGTCGGTATCTCTGCGTATCAAACACTCTGGATTGGTTACATCATCTCGGCCACGTTGTGCGGATTGTCGGGCGCGATCTTCGCTATTGCGCAAGGTTTGGTCACTCCTGAAATGGGGTACTGGGTTCGCTCCGGTGAAATTGTGTTTGTCGCTATTTTGGGTGGAGTGGGACATCCCGTGGGTGCATTTATCGGCGCGGGCATTTTTGAATTCGTTAAATTATTCGCAGCGGCCTATCTCACCGGCGCGTGGCAGATGGTGTTAGGTTTTGTGCTGATCGCGATGGTATTTTTGGCACCGCGCGGAATTTCCGCCATGCTTGAAGAACGAACCATTACTAAGCGGGAGGACGTATGAGTACTCCGCTATTACAAACCAAAGATCTGCAGCTGGCCTTTGGCGCAGTGGTGGTTGCCGACCATATTGATTTTTCACTGAATGAGGGTGAACGTTTAGCGGTTATCGGGCAAAACGGTGCCGGCAAGACGACCTTTATTAACATCTGCACTGGCTTAATCAGGCCACAAGCAGGTCGCGTTTTCTTTGAAGGTAAAGACGTTACTGAACTCTCGCCACGTGCGATAGCCCTGAGCGGTATGGTGCGCTCTTTTCAGCTGCCGCAACTATTCACTGAGCATTCCGTACGCGACTGTATTCGTATTGCCGCAGCCGGGAAGCGAAACCGTCTGGGTCTGTGGACACCCTTGGCAAAGGCGGTTGACGACAACGAGGTAAATCGCATTTTGACGATGGTGGGTTTGGATAAACGTGCCGATGAAATGTCAGGAGCCTTGCCAGAAGGTCAGCGTAAATTGCTGGATATAGCGATGGCTCTGATCATGAAACCGCGCTTACTTATTCTTGATGAACCCACCTCCGGTGTTTCGTCTGATGAAAAACACGGCTTGATGAAGACCATCATGAATGCATTGGACGCACAAAAAGTAACCGCTATTTTTGTCGAACATGATGTGGATATCGTCTCGCAATACTCCACTCGCGTTGCAGCATGGATAGCCGGTCGCATTGCAGCTGATGGCACGCCAGAAAAAGTATTAGCCGATCCCGAAATCCGCAAAAACGTGATCGGAGAGTGAGATGCTAAAAATCGATAATGCTAGCGCACGCATTGCAGGAATTACCGTATTGCGTGACATAACGACGGAATTTAAACCAGGGCAGTTACTCGCAGTCGTAGGTCGCAATGGTGCGGGAAAGACTACGCTACTACGAGCCATTATGGGCTTGTTGCCACTTTCATCCGGCAGTATTTCAATTGAAGGGCATGACCTGAGCAAAATTCCTGGACATCGGCGCACAGAGTTTGGCATCGGCTACGCACCAGAAGATCGTGCGATGTTTCCTACATTTACGGTGGAAGAAAATCTCCGGCTTTCTTGCGAAGTACTTGGCTTGCCACGAGCAGAAGCAGATCGACGTTTAGCGCGCGTGTTGGAAGCGGTACCTCAGCTAGAGCCGATGTTGGTGCGCTCTGGCGCCGCATTATCGGGAGGTCAAGGAAAGATGGCCGCGCTCGGACGCGCACTGATGGCAGGCACTCGACTTGTTTTGCTTGATGAGCCTTTTCAAGGTTTAGCACCGGTTCTGGCGAATCAATATGCTGAGTCACTGCGCAAACTGCATCAACTTTCTCCCGAGTTATGCATTGTCGTTACCGAATCCAATCGTAGTCTCCTGCGTGATTTGCCTGACGCCACCTTAACGCTAGAGCGTGGTGAGCTAGTTGCAGGCGAATTAGCGGCGCACTAAAAGATTCAATCAATAACTCGCAAATTAAAAATTAATTACATAAACATCGGAGACAACATATGCCAACTTTGCTGATAGATGGGAAATGGGTCGCTGCCTCAGGTGGTCAGACCATTGATGTTATCAATCCCTGTGACGCAAAAGTATTTACTACGATTGATCGCGGAACAGCAGCCGATATCGATCTGGCTGTCAAAGCCGCGCAACGCGCTATGGATGGCGCTTGGGGACATTTGACGGCAACTGAACGCGGCCGCATTTTGGTCAAGGCGGGTGAGCTGATTATAAAAAATGGTGAAGCGATCGCGCAGATAGAAGCGCGCGATACCGGCAAACCATTGTCAGTGGCACGTGCAGACGTGGTCGCTGTTGCTCGTTATTTTGAATACTACGGTGGCGCAGCCGACAAACATCACGGTGAGCAAATCCCTTACCTGAATGGTTACAACGTTCAAGTAGTGCGTGTACCTCACGGCGTTGCAGCCTTAATCATTCCTTGGAACTATCCGGCTCAAATGTTTGGTCGCACGGTAGCGCCTGCATTAGCCGCAGGTAATGCTTGCGTGCTGAAGCCTTCAGAAGATGCCTGCATGTCGGGATTAAAGTTGGCTGAGCTATTGGTAGAAGCAGGGTTACCTGCTGGTGCTCTCAATCTGGTTACAGGTTATGGCTATGAGGCAGGTGCGGCATTAACGTCCCATCCGGACATTAACTATGCAAGCTTTACCGGCTCACCTGAAGTCGGCGCTATGGTGCAAGAATCAACGGCTAAGCACTCCGTGGCTTGCACTCTCGAACTCGGCGGTAAATCACCGCAAATCGTTTTTAATGATGCCGATCTGGATAAGGCAATACCTATCATCGTCAAAGCGATTACTCAGAATGCAGGTCAAACCTGTTCTGCAGGAAGTCGTCTGTTGATTCAAGAAGATATCTACGACAACGTCGTGGCGCGAGTGGCAGAGGCGTTCAAAAAAGTTCGCGTAGGTACGCCTGAGATGGACTTCGACTGTGGCCCTATCGTCAACAAAAAACAATTCGAACGCGTTAACAGCTTTATTGATGACGCTATTAAGAGCGGTGTTCCGCTACTGGCACGCGCAACTGTGGCTGATGGCGTTTCGAAAGAGGGTTATTTTGTCGCACCGGCTTTGTTTGGCGCGGTGCCGCGTGATCATCGCTTAGCATGCAAAGAAGTGTTTGGCCCAGTACTCTCGGCTATGTCATTTAAAGACGAAGAAGATGCGGTTCAATTAGCCAATGCAACTGAATACGGTTTAGTGTCCGGCATCTGGACTGAAAACGGCGGGCGCCAGCAGCGACTGGCTAAACGTATGCAGTCGGGACAAGTCTTTATCAATTGTTACGGCGCGGGTGGCGGTGTTGAATTGCCGTTTGGTGGCATGAAACGCAGCGGTCACGGTCGCGAAAAAGGCTTTGTCGCGCTGGAAGAATTCAGCACACTGAAAACAATTGTTCAACATCACGGTTAATCAAAAAACAGGTATCACGGAGACGACATGGGACAACTGCAGGGAAAAGTGGCCATCATCACAGGCGCAGGTAGTGGATTCGGCGAAGGCATGGCTGAAGCTTATGTACGTGAAGGCGCGAAAGTTATTATCGCGGACCTGAATGCGGCCGCGGGTGAGCGTGTAGCCAAAGCGTTGGGTGCGAATGCGAAAGCGGTAGCGACAGATGTGGCGAATATGGATTCAGTGACTGCGATGGTTAAGGTGTGTATCGATAGCTTTGGTGTTCCTGATATCGTTATCAACAACGCAGGTACCACACATAAAAACCAACCGATGCTGCAGGTCGATGAAAAAACCTTCGATCGTATGTTTGCAGTAAACGTTAAATCGATTTACTACATGGCACATGCGGTGATTCCTGCTATGCGTGAGCGCGGCAAGGGCGGTGTGATTTTGAATGTGGGATCCACCGCCGGTATTCGTCCGCGTCCGGGTTTATCTTGGTATAACGGCTCCAAAGGCGCAGTGAATTTACTGTCAAAAGCGATGGCAGTCGAACTAGCGCCGGATCGTATTCGCGTCAATGCACTATGCCCAGTGATGGGTGCAACGGGTCTACTCGCTGATTTTATGGGTGTGCCTGACACCCCTGAAAATCGCGCAAAATTTGTTTCGACAATCCCTCTGGGTCGCTTTTGCGAGCCGCGTGATATGGCAGCTGCAGCTGTGTTTCTTGGAACCGATGCGGCTGAATTTTTGACCGGCTTAGAATTTCCTGTTGATGGTGGTCGCACTATCTGATGCATTGATATTTTCGGAGAATTACTATGAAAACGCGTGCCGCCGTATTACATACGCTTGATATGAAAACGCCGTTTGCTACCAGCAAACCGTTAAAGATAGAAGAGATTGAGCTGGATGAACCCGGCATGGGTGAAGTACTGGTCAAAATGACGGCTGCTGGTTTATGCCATTCCGATTTGTCAGTCATTACCGGTGTGCGTCCTCGTCCTGTTCCTATGGCGTTGGGACATGAAGCTTCAGCGACAGTGATGAAAGTGGGTGATGGCGTTGTGAATTTAAAACCTGGCGACCGTGTGGTGCTGGTGTTTGTGCCTAGCTGTGGTAACTGCATGCCATGCATGGAAGGACGTCCTGCATTGTGTGAACCCGGAGCTGAAGCGAATGGCAAAGGTACATTGTTATCCGGTGCGCGCCGTTTACATTTGGGTCAGCAGGCAGTGAATCATCACGTTGGTGTATCCGCTTTTGCGGAGCATGCGGTAGTGTCACAACGCTCGTGCGTGAAGGTTGAACAAGATATTGATCCGGTGGAATCCGCTTTGTTTGGTTGCGCTGTTCTAACCGGGGTGGGTGCAGTCGTTAATACAGCTAAAGTACAACCGGGTCAGACCGCAGCCGTGATTGGTTTAGGTGGCGTGGGTATGTGTTCGCTGTTAGGTGCTGTTGCATCGGGTGCAGTTGAAGTGATTGCTATTGATTTGAATGACGAAAAATTAAAAGCTGCGCGCGAATTAGGCGCGACGTTTACGGTCAACGCACGTGATCCAGATGCAGCAGCTAAAGTGAAGGAATACACCAAAGGTGGTGTTGATTTTGCGTTTGAAATGGCGGGTGTGACACCAGCAATGGAACTCGCGTATCGGATTACAAAACGTGGTGGCACGACGGTTACAGCCAGCCTGTTTCATCCGCAGCACACTTGGCCGATTCAGCAAGTTAGTTTAGTTGCAGAAGAACGCACGGTTAAAGGCAGCTATATTGGTTCATGCATTCCATCGCGTGACATTCCGCGTTACATAGGTTTGTATTTGCGCGGCAAGCTACCGATTAATAAATTATTGGGTGAACGACTCAAGCTCGACGATATCAATCGTGGCTTCGACAAACTCGACGCAGGCGAAAGCATGCGTGATTTAGTGGTGTTCTAACTCATAGCAGCAAGTAATATCAATACGGATACGCATACGTATTACATATTCCGCTTCGTCCGAAAGGAATCACCAAGTTGAAAAATGGAGAAGCAGGGAAGTGCTAGTAATAGCACTTCCCTTTTTTTATGAGTTCATCGCCGTCCTATTCGGTTTGCCATGCATGTCGGAGACGCGATAGCGTGTCCGGCGATCACCCATCAAGTCTCGCAGATCACGAATACTTAACTGAGTAACTTCGTGCATTCGAATCAATAAAGACGCTCCGACTGGCAAGGTACGATGTCGTATCTTGCTAATGACTGGTGCGGTGACTTCCAGCGCTCTTGATAAAGCCGCATCATTTTTTAAATGCATACGTTCGCGCAATGTATCTAGCAGTCGATTCGGATCATAGGTTTCTTGCGACGACAAGGTATGTGTATGCACGTCGCGTTGCACGGGTTCCATGAAAATCCTCATATCAAAGTAATGCGAGCACAAAATAAAAAATCACCATAGCCCGAAGGTATATCCTGGAGGCATAGCTATGGGGCTAGAAACTAAGGGTCTACAACTGCCGTAAGGATCAAATGAACCCAATCCCAGATTCATCGTTTGCGGCATAAGGCGCGGCGGCTCACGATACACATTGGCAAGGGACTGCATCATGGGCGAACTGATCCCCGTGCTCATACCTGCGCTCATCATCTGCGGTGAATACAATGGGGCAAGTCCCACTGCACGCATCACATCAGGTAGGCCAAAACCGATACCTCGCTGATCACCAGGGACAATGGGGCGGCACGACATTTTGATGACTTGAAAAAGCCGTTCAACACGGTCACCACTTCGTTGACCCACAGAGCCTTGAAATTCAGGATGGTGAGCCAACACTAAAGCAGCTAATCCTGCTACATGCGACGCTGCCATTGAGGTGCCATCCCACGCTGCATAATTATTTTCTGGCACCGATGAGGTAATAGCGACACCGGGAGCACACACCGCAACTTCTGGACCAAAGCAGCTAAAGCGTGCGATAAAAAAACCATTCGTATCGACGTGAGTTGAGACACTTTGCGAGTGATAACTATCGGGTGGAAATTCATTCAGTCGTCCAATCGCTGTAACAGCCATCACGTTGGGTGACGAGGCAGGATAGTGAACCGGACCTGAAGAATTACCCGCAGCGACGATGCATGCAATCCCTGCTTGCTTGGCGCGCATGATTTGCTGCTCAAGTACTTCAGATGCTTGTTCTCCTCCTAGGCTGAGGTTAATGACATCAATTTGTTTTTCTATGCAGTACTCCAGTGCTTCAATCAACTGGCTAATCTGACCTCCGGGAAAAAGCTTACAAGCATGAA
>JBEGSP010000334.1:0-5920 GCA_041179845.1 Pseudomonadota bacterium | reverse complement strand
CACACACCATTAAGAGCCATCACAACGTAGGTGGTTTACCTGAAACCTTAAATTTAAAATTACTCGAGCCATTACGCGATTTGTTTAAAGACGAAGTGCGTAAGCTAGGTTTAGCACTCGGCCTTCCGCACGACATGGTGTATCGCCATCCGTTTCCAGGGCCCGGTTTGGGAGTGCGCATTCTTGGAGAAGTTAAAAAAGAGTTTGCCGATTTACTGCGTCGTGCCGATGCGATTTTTATTGAAGAGCTACGCAATACAACGATCCCTTTGTCACAAGAATTAGCTAGTGGTGAGCCTGTAGGGCATTTTCATAAAAATTGGTATGAAGCTACCAGTCAGGCTTTTGCTGTTTTCCTGCCAGTGAAATCAGTGGGTGTGATGGGTGATGGACGTACCTATGAATATGTCGTCGCCTTGCGTGCCGTACAAACGCAGGATTTTATGACTGCACATTGGGCACATCTGCCGCATGAATTGTTGGGCCGCATATCCAACCGCATCATCAACGAAGTGCGTGGGATCAATCGAGTGGTGTATGACATCAGTGGAAAACCACCGGCGACGATAGAGTGGGAATAATTTTTCAATTAATAATGGAAAATTACGCATGAGTTGGGCCTATCTATTTTTGGCCGGTCTTTTTGAGATAGGCTGGCCTGTCGGTATAAAAATTTCTCAGACCTCGGAAACTCGCTGGCTCGGCATCGCAATCGCCCTGAGTTTCATGGCATTGAGCGGCTACTTTCTATGGCTCGCTCAGCAAAACATACCCATTGGAACAGCTTACGCGATCTGGACCGGTATCGGTGGTGCAGGTACCTTCATAGTTGGCGTCCTGTTTTTCGGAGATGCGCTATCTCTGATGCGCATACTCGGCGTTACGCTGATCATTCTCGGTGTTGCTGCCCTCAAGTTTTCAAGCTAGCGGATCATGGCCCTGATGGCTGGACGCTATTAGCCTGCAATGGTCGCTTGCCGATGTGACTCACGAAACGTAAGGGTAAGACAAGGAAAGTGGTCTAGCATTGACCAATGGAGAATAAGAACAGTACTCGATTTTGGTAGTTAGTCTTAATACTAAAAAATGAAATTTATTCAAAAGATTCAACAGCTGTACGATGAAATCATTAGCTCAATTAGGGCTTATTTACGCTGACCTAGTAGAGCTTCGAATTTTGTTTAGCGTTGCTGAATCGACCGACAGTCTCACGCCAAGTATTCCGGTTCCTGAGCGAACTGGTAATTTTTTAAGTCCGATTTCAATTGACTCAATTTCAATATATTTCGCGCATGCTTCCACTATGCGCGTCATCAGTCTTTCTTGTGTTTCGTAATGGCCATCACGCGCTAAGCTATCGATTTCAACAATTAAGGGATCGTAATCAAAAACACTCGCCATTAAATCGGTGGAAATTAAAACAAGCGTTGAATCAATCCATAGCGTTAGGTCTAGAAGATGTTGTGTGGGGATGATATCTCCTGGGCCATAGGTTCCTATGTCAGTTGATAACTCAAGATCTCTAAGTTCAATACAGGCAGTGGTGGTCATAGTCGATTTAAACTTTTTTTGTATCAGTATGATTAGGGATAAAAATTCTCTTCATATATCTAAATCTTTTCAATCTGAATGGCCAGCTTGTGACCGCTAAGCCATGCTCCTTCAACCCTGCCACCATTAAGCCAGTCTCCGCAAAGACCAAGGTTAAAGTTGGGAAGCAAAATAAACTCAGGGTTTGGATTAACAAATCCGCTGGCATAGCGCCAGCGGTGTATGGCGATTTCTGCCTCGCTGCAATCCAAGCCTAATTTCTTAGCGCACACCAATAGCTGAGCAGATGCCTCTTGTGGCGCTAGTTCAATATTTTCTTGGCTCCACTTGGCGTGTGCATGAATCGTCCAGGACTCTTGGCCGGTGCGATCGGGTTTAGATTGGTTTCGGCATATCCAACTAATCGTTTCGCCGTTCACAAAAGCAGCATCAAAAGGGAAGGTGGGCTTTTCAGAAAAGCGAGCCATCACGGTCCAACATCCATCCATAGTTATTAAATTGCAGATTGCTTGTATTTCAATAGGTAATGCCTTGGTAAGCACGGCAGCCTGGGGTGCGGGTATTGCTAAAACCAGAAAATCAAAAAGAGAGCTGATAAGACCAGACTCTTTACTACCAAGCTGCCATTGATCATTTATTGGCATTAACTGATCAATCGTTTGATTGAGATGAAGCGTAAGAGTGCGGGCTAAATATTTCCCAATCATAGTCATACTGGGAGTGGCAACATAGCGCGACTCATTGGAGCTTGATGCCCTCCATCGGCCTTCTTCAAATACACCAATCTTGGGATTCCAACGGGCTGCGACGCCCTTATCAATCCAAGAGCTGAGCTCGTGTTTAAAAAGGGGATCGCGGGCTGTGAAATACTGGGCGCCATGGTCTGCTGTCCAACCATCGCCTTCTCGTGTACTCATGCGCCCGCTGGGGCCACGACTTTTTTCAAAAACTTCGACCTCAAATCCCATTGCTTGAAGACGAGTTGCGCAACTGAGGCCTGCAATACCGGCACCCACTATTGCGACTCTTTTTTTGACGGTGGTCTGCATAGAACTATCGGATATATCTAAAAAGTTAAAGTCCACATTCCGGTGATGCGTTATCACTCGTCGAGGCATTCATAAAGTCAGTTAGGCTGATAAGTACATTGCGCAAACCATCCCAGGGAATTTAAACGATCGATTTCGAGCATAATCAATGTAATTTATTTTGAAAAATACTGGCACACCACGAAAAATAAGTCTTAAACTTACATTTTGCCAACATTCTTGCCTATAACCTTCTTAGAGCAGTATATATCTCGCCCGATTGAGCTGGCTAATGAAGATTGCACGCCATTTGGTGGCATAGAGAAGTCATTTGACGTATCTAAGCTTCACGTAATTCAATCTTTATTTTGACGGTTCAGCTGGGTTGACGGGGACGTCCTTTTGCAATCAGGTTAATTATTAAAAAATCCCATGGAAATTAAGGTCAACTTTCTCGACAAGCTACGCCTCGAAGCTAAGTTCGATGATTTCACGGTCATCTCAGATCAGCCTATACGCTATAAGGGCGATGGATCAGCGCCGAGCCCTTTCGATTATTTTTTAGTTTCGTCAGCGTTGTGTGCAGCTTATTTTGTGAAGTTGTACTGCGAGACCCGTAATATTTCGACTGAAAATATTCGTCTGTCGCAAAACAATATTGTTGATCCTGAAAATCGTTATCAGCAAATGTTCAAAATTCAGGTTGAATTACCCCCCGATATTCCTGAAGTTGATCGTCGGGGAATTTTGCGCTCGATAGAGCGCTGTACTGTTAAAAAAGTAGTACAAGAGGGCCCTGAGTTTGTGATTGAGGAAGTTGATAACCTCGATGCGGATGCGCAATCCTTACTCACATTAAAACCATCTTCCGATGTTAGTACATTCATCGCTGGTAAAGATTTGCCGTTGGAGCAAACCATCGCCAATATGTCCGGATTATTGGCAAACTTGGGTATTAAGATTGAAATCGCTTCTTGGCGCAATATCATTCCGAATGTATGGTCCTTGCATATTCGCGATGCGCATTCACCGATGTGTTTTACCAATGGTAAGGGTGCGACTAAAGAGAGCGCATTAGCATCAGCCTTGGGTGAATATATTGAGCGGCTAAGTAACAACCATTTCTATGCCGGCGCTTTTTGGGGCGAAGAGATTGCTAACTCAGACTTTGTTCATTACCCGAATGAGCGTTGGTTTAAGCCAGGTCTGGCTGATGAACTACCGGTGGAAATTCTTGATGAGTACTGCCTGAACATTTACAACCCTGATGGCGAGTTACGCGGATCGCATCTCATCGACACGAACTCCGGTAATAGTGAGCGCGGTATTTGTTCGCTGCCGTATGTGCGGCATTCCGATGGCGAGACGGTTTATTTTCCTTCTAACTTGATCGAAAATCTATACGCCAGCAATGGCATGAGTGCTGGTAATACACTGGCCGAAGCGCAGGTGCAGTGTCTGTCTGAAATTTTCGAGCGCGCCGTTAAGCGTGAAATCTTAGAAGGTGAAATCGCTTTGCCTGATGTGCCGCAGGATGTGCTGGCGAAATTCCCCGGCATCGTAGCGGGTATTCAAGGATTAGAAGCGCAGGGTTTTCCGGTGTTGGTAAAAGATGCGTCACTGGGCGGTGCTTATCCTGTGATGTGCGTTACGTTGATGAATCCGCGCACGGGCGGCGTGTTTGCATCTTTTGGTGCGCATCCTAGTTTTGAAGTTGCATTGGAACGCAGCCTTACTGAGTTACTGCAAGGTCGAAGCTTTGAGGGCCTGAATGATTTGCCGCGTCCTACCTTTGAAAGTAACGCAGTTACAGAACCAAATAATTTTGTTGAACACTTCATCGATTCTAGTGGCATTGTGTCTTGGCGCTTTTTCAGTGCCAAATCAAATTATGAATTTGTTGAGTGGGATTTTTCCGGCAAAGGTGAAAACTCCAATGCTGAAGAAACCGCAAGCTTATTCCGCATACTTGAGGACATGGGCAACGAGGTGTACACCGCAGTCTATGATCAATTAGGTGCAATCGCTTGCCGAATTTTGGTGCCCGGTTATTCCGAAGTTTATCCCGTCGAAGATTTAATTTGGGATAACACCAATAAGTCGCTGTTGTTCCGCTCAGATATTCTTAACTTACACCGTTTAGATGACGCTAGCTTGGCGGCGCTGATTGATCGTTTGGATAACAACGAGCTGGATGAGTATTCAGATATTGCTACCTTGATTGGTATTGAATTTGATGACAATACCGTGTGGGGGCAATTAACGGTTCTCGAGTTAAAGCTTTTAATTAATCTCGCACTAAAAAAATTTGAAGAGGCGCATGAATTAGTCGGAGCCTTCCTGCAGTACAACGACAATACGGTTGAGCGCGGATTGTTTTATCAAGCCTTGAATGTGGTGCTAGAAGTGACCCTCGATGAGGATTTGGAGCTAGCTGACTATGAGGTCAACTTCCGTCGTATGTTTGGCGATGTCCGTATTGATGCCGCTATGGGGTCAGTCAATGGCACCGTTCGCTTTTTCGGATTAACACCAACGAGCATGAAACTAGAGGGGCTTGACAGGCATCATCGACTGCTCGACAGTTACAAAAAAATATACAAGGCGCGGGCTGGGGTGGTGGAGTGATATTTTCTTAACCTAGGTCATTCGATGGAGTCGTGATGGCTAACGAGGTATTTTTTACACTGAAAATAGAGCCGGAATTGCTTTTCGCTAAACGGCGCGCTGAAAACAGGTAGTCTGTATTCTTTGCAATTTTGCGATATTAAAAATAGCACCACAAACCAAAACAATGACCCATGGCCAACGCAATCAATACATCCATGAGCAGGCCGAAGCCGATAATAGGCAATCCCACATACAGCAAACCCCACAGCAAGGCCATGAGTGTCAGTCGTGGTTCTTCAAGTCGGTGTCCCATGACCGTTTGGTCGCGACGTTTAGCAAGTAGGCGTTGCAGCATGCTTAGCTCGGTTAATGTTGAACTTGCAGGATACTAGCTCAATGAATGTGCGCTGGGAAGGCTTGGATTTGCTTGCATGGGATGCTGCTCATGCGGCGGCGGCGGCATCACTTCAGCAAGACAGTGCGTATGGTATCGCTATGCAGAAGCTCGGCGTTCCGGTGCTGAGGGCGCAAGTAGATTTAGAGGGTGCTCCGGTGGCGCTCGCTCAGTTTATCGTTCGACGGTTTGGGCGCTTGGGCGCAGTAGCCTTGTGTACGCGTGGCCCGATTTGGTTAACACCACTGTCGCCCGCGGATGAATCCTTGGTTTACTCCGAACTTAAAAAATCTATTCCTCTAAAAGGTTTGCGCCTCGTGCTGTTTACCCCCGAGGT
>JBEGSP010000333.1:0-3862 GCA_041179845.1 Pseudomonadota bacterium | reverse complement strand
TTGCACTAGGGTTGGGTGGGATACTGATTGGGTTCATCCCTTTAGCGTTGAACTCAAGACCCATTTCGTTAGAGTGATATGAGTGTATGTATTTGTTAGTTCAAAACGTTCTTGAATAAATAGATTGCCCATGGATCGCCTTCAAACCATTGAAGCTTTTGTTGCTGTCGCCGATTCAGGCAGCTTTGCGGCTGCAGCGCAGCAATTACGGGTAGCCAAATCGGTGGTTACTGCGCGCGTTCAGCAATTGGAAGAGTATGTAGGCGCACCTCTATTGCATAGAACGACGCGCTCTGTGAGGCTGACGGAGCTAGGGCAAGCGTATGTAAAAGATTGTTCTGAGCTTTTGAGTAAATCAAATGGTTTACTTGATGAGATGCGCAAGACACAAAACTCACCCGAAGGAAAATTGCGTATTCATGCCTTGCCGGGATTTGTGTTGGGTCACCTTGCCGTAGAACTGCAAGAATTTCAGCAGCTGCATCCTGATATAAATGTGGACTTATTTGTTTCAGATACGGTGATTGATCCAGTCAAGGAGGGCTTTGATTGCACTCTGCAGATTTTCTCGCCAGCGTCTGAAGAGCTGATAGCGCGCAAGATGTTTCCGGTGCGTCGAGTGTTTTGTGCATCGCCGTCCTACTTAGCCACAAACTCGCCACTGAATAATCCGCGCGAATTACGTGAGCACCGCTTAGGTCTGTACTCTGGTTACCATACGCGTGACCGTTGGGATTTTTTTCGGGACCAAGAAGCCATTTCTATTTATTTGAAGCCGCCCTTATTGACCAACAGTGTTCATCTTCTAGCTGAATATGGTTGCGCCGGCGCTGGGGTGGTGTGCATACCAACCTTGGTGGCTTCTCGTTATTTAGTCTCTGGAGAGTTGGTTCCCGTATTGACGGACTGGCAGCTATCCTCTTTTTGGCTATCTGCGATTTATCCGCATAATTCGCGCCGCGGCCTAAAGCTTCAGCTTTTCATCACGCATTTGATGAATAAATTTGCCGGCACCCCGCCTTGGGATCAAGTGCTGATTGAGCGGGGATGGCTGACCGAAGAGCCGGTTCAATTGGTGTAAGCCTCGTTTCTAGCCCTATTTTCAAAGAATCTAGCCCTCATTGTTCGAAAATCACGAACAGATCAATCGCGCTTTCCCCCCTAGTAAACACGTAACTTGCTCCCTACACTCAGCCGCTGTGAGTGGTTGATTTTGTGGCGTTGCAAAGAAAATAACGATAAGGGGGCAGACATGACAGTCCAATACGAGACCAAATTTGGTTCGTTGAAATCCTATGAAAAAGGTGGTGTACAAGCGATCGATGACGATGTGCGTCACTATGCTTTTTCGAATTGCTTCGAAATAGCGAATAGTTCTAAGCCGTACGAAAAAGTGGTCTTCGGCCAAAATCAGATCTATGTACTAGAGACATTACGCGCAGAAGGATCTTCGCCTTGGTATACCTGCGCGCATGATGAGTTTGCGTTAGTGATGGATGGCGAAGTCGAAGTTCATTTAATTAAACTTGATGATGCTCAAGTCATCAAAGACGCTGAAAAAGATGGCGCGGTGCTCGTAGCAGGAGAACCCAAGGGACAGAAGATGGGTTGGATGAAATTAAAGCGCGGTCATCAGGGCATGCTACCTAAAAATACAGCCTATCAATTTCGTAGCAAAGATCCTGGTGTGCTAGTTCTGCAAACCTGTAAAGGTGATCTGTCCATCGAGAAGTGGGCCGATATTTGCCAGAGCGCTTAAATAAAAAAATCAACGATACCGGAGACTACTATGAACGCACCCGCCGACTTGGCAAAAGTGATTGCTACTGCACCTGATAAGACTATGGGCTACAAGGCTTTTACGCTGGGCTCATTTACTTTTCGTCGTGACGAATATTTTGCTCACATTAGCTGGAACACGCGAGATGGCCGACCTTTGTCACATACGATGGACATCGGCAATTTTTTACGTGCATTGATGCGTGATTGTGCTTGGGGATTTTTTTATGGCGGCGTCAATTTTGATGCTGTGTTTGGCACCCTCAATCATTACAAATCAGTCGATATGTATGCGGGAGCTTTCAACGGCACCATGAAAGAAGCCGGCGTCGATTTACTCGAAAATTTTCCAACAGAACAAATCAAAGCGACGTTCGAGACCATGTTAGATGATTGGACTAATAATGGCTTTGATCCGTTCGCCGCTCCTCAAGAAACTGGTACGCCGTATGGTCGTAAGCAAGGTGATAATCGTGCTGCGATCACGCGCGCACGAGAACTTGCCACGCGTTGTGTCGGTTTAAAAGGAGATTTGAATTTACGTACGGACGAACGAGGTGCTCCTGTCAATCGTGCCTTTGCCGATGTACCCCAAGATTCACCTGAGTTGCATCCTGAGCCAGGTTTTGAGGGCGAAGTGCATGCGTTTAATTTATTTGCTTTTCTCTCCCGCTCGCAAGTTACATGGAATCCATCGTTCACCTCAGTAGTGAAACATAGTTACATGTGCCCCACAACGGAAGAGCATATTTTGCCGATTTTGCATGCGAATGATCGCGTTGAATGGTTCTTTCAGATGTGCGATGAAATTCATTGGGATTGTGCTGATAAAAATACGGGCAAACCCCTAGCGCGCGTCATTATGAAAGCCGGTGATATGGCCGCTATGCCAGCGTACTGTCGTCACCAAGGCTACAGCCCTAAACGTTCTA
The DNA here is from genome assembly GCA_041179845.1 of Pseudomonadota bacterium. Taxonomy (GTDB): domain Bacteria; phylum Pseudomonadota; class Gammaproteobacteria; order Burkholderiales; family Burkholderiaceae_D; genus Pernthalerella. The sequence continues at coordinate 1,151 of JBEGSP010000333.1, read as the reverse complement.
TGTTGCTGGTATGGGAAAACGGTTCTCCGAGTCTCGTCTATGAGATTCAAAAAGGGGAGTCTCCAGAAGTTCCAGTTCAGTTCTAATTTTCTCTCTACTGAGATTGCAGCGTTAAACCTGCAATCTCAGTGGATCGGTGATTAGATGACATTCAAATAAGCAATTACTTCTCAACCTACAAAGGGGCGTTCAACTGTATCGCTCCGGAGAATCAGCATGACTCAAACAATCGCTAAGTCGCAGATACCTGCGGCTTTGCAGGGCGCTATTCATACCAAGCTTTTTATTGATGGGAAATTCGTCGATGCAGAATCGGGCGAAACCATGGCGACGCTTAACCCGCATGACAATAGCGAAATTGCGCAGATAGCACTCGCCGGTAAAGCCGATGTCGATAAAGCGATTCAAGCGGCACAGCGTGCGTACCCAAAATGGTCGCGGCTCGCTGCGATGGATAGAGGCCGAATTCTATTAAAACTCGCCGACTTAATCGAAGCGAATGCAGAGCAGTTAGCTCATCTGGAATCATTAGATACAGGGCATCCGATTCGTGATTCACGCATACTGGATGTGCCACGCACTGCGGTCACGTACCGATATTTCGGTGGTATGGCCGATAAGTTTCAAGGTGATGTTGTACCGGTTGAAGCTGGATTTTTAAATTATGTCAGCCGCGAACCTTTAGGTGTAGTCGGTCAGGTAGTGCCTTGGAATTTTCCATTGATGTTCACCAGTTGGAAAATGGCACCGGCACTCGCAGCAGGTAATTGCGTTGTGCTTAAACCAGCAGAGATAACGCCGCTATCGAGTTTGCGCATAGCTGAATTAATGGCTGAAGCAGGAATGCCTGAGGGTGTCGTGAATATTTTGCCCGGTCTCGGGCAAGTAGCAGGACAGTACATTGCTGAACATTCAGAGATCGCCAAAATCGCATTCACTGGTTCAACTGCCACTGGCCGCCGTATCGTTCAAGCGTCTGCAGGCAATCTAAAAAAAGTACAACTCGAGCTCGGTGGTAAAGGCGCCAACATTGTTTTTGAAGATGCCTTTTTGCCGGCAGCGATTAATGGTGCTGCATGGGCGATTTTCCACAATCAAGGACAAGCCTGTATCGCAGGTGCGCGCTTAGTTTTGCATGAATCGATTGCGGA
>JBEGSP010000332.1:0-3277 GCA_041179845.1 Pseudomonadota bacterium | reverse complement strand
TCATTTCCATGGACGCGTCGGAGAGTTCTTTTAATGCGGCTTTCGAGCCCAGTGTGTTAGCTTCGCGATTGAGTTCTTGCATCATAAAGTCCAGACGCTTACCGACCTGACCACCTTTTTTCAAAATGGCGCGGGTTTCTGTTAAGTGACCGGACAATCGCGTCAGTTCTTCCGCTACGTCCATTCGAATGCCGTACAGCGTGACTTCTTGACGTATACGGTCTTGAACTTCATCTTTGCTGATAGAGGGTGTAGAGCTACCTTCAGCCAGGCTAATGCCCAGAGCTTCTTGCATGCGATCAATCGCTTTTTGGCGAAATTGCTCAATCGCTTTGGGAATCAGTGGTGTGATTCGTTGAACAATTTGCTCTATATCAGAGACGCGCGACAGCAGCATCGTTTCGAGTGCAGCACCTTCACGCTCGCGCGATTCGACAAAAGCATCCAAAACAGTCGTCATATTGGCTTGGACATCGGCCAGAAGATTGTCTTCACCAACTTCGCTATCCGACAGCACGCCCGGCCAGCGTAATAATTCATTCACCGTTAGCGGGCGGGCTTGGTCGAACTGGGTTATTACTTGCTGCTGAGCCTTAGCTAGGGCAGACAACAAAGTCTCATTGATAGCCAAACTGGTCCCTGAACTAGCCTTGCGCCCAAAGGACAAACGGCATTCCACTTTGCCACGTTGCACCTTACCCATGATGGCTTCACGCAACAACGGCTCAAGGGAACGCAGATCATCATTCATGCGAAATTGAAGATCGAGAAACCGTGAGTTGACGCTTTTTAGCTCGAGGGTGATGGTGCCGGCATCGCTCTCGCGGGCACTGATCGCATAGCCTGTCATGCTACGAATACTCAAAATAGGGTTCCTATCAGGTGCTTTTATCTTTACAAAACATTAATAAATCAACACAATTCCGACCCGGGAAATTCACTGCGCAAAGACATCCATGGTCGTTCAACACAACGCTGCATTGCCAGACGGACTGGAAATTAGCGGATATCGCATTGTAAAGAAGATTGCTGTCGGCGGCTTCAGTATTGTCTATCTTGCACAGGACGTTCAAGGCAATGAAGTGGCCATCAAAGAATATCTTCCCGCCGCGTTAGTGCGACGCATGCCCGGTGAGCTTGAACCTGTCGTTGCGCGCGAACATCGCGATTTATACCGAATAGGGTTGAAGTATTTCTTTGATGAGGGGCGCGCGCTAGCATCGATTGTTCATCCAAATGTGATTCGAGTGCTGAATTTTTTCCGTGCCAACGAAACTGTTTATTTAGTAATGAGTTATGAGCATGGACGTTCGTTGCAACAGCATGTTGCGCGGCGCAGAAAGAAAGGCGACAAACCGCTGGTGTCTGAATCCGCACTACGAAGCATGTTTGCTCAAGTCATGGATGCATTGCGTGAAGTGCATACCCATAAACTGCTGCACTTAGACCTCAAGCCGGCCAATATTTATTTGCGTAACGATGGCACACCGATATTGCTGGATTTTGGTGCAGCCCGACAAACTCTGCAAACAGATCTGTCAACGATTCATCCTATGTATACACCGGGCTTTGCTGCTCCGGAGCTGCATGCAAAGAAAGAGCTAGGCCCTTGGACTGACATCTACAGCATTGGCGCATCGATTTTTAATTGCATGGTCGGTGTACCACCACAGTCGGCGATTGAACGCGAACGAGAAGATCGCATGGATCAATTTTACGGCGAGCTGGAAAGTATCTACACGTCAGATATTTTAAAACTTGTGCGTTGGAGTTTAATGTTAGATCCGCTTCAACGTCCGCAAAGCGTGTTTGCTTTGCAGAAGGCCATGCGGCTATTACCCGATCCAGCTCAAGCGCCCGATACCTTACTTTCGCGCTTGCGAAAAATGGTGAACTGACGATGCGTTTCTCAATCTATCAACAAAGTCAGGCCGGTGGTCGTGCGACTAACCAAGATCGCATGGGTTACTGTTTTACGCGCGAATCCTTACTGCTGTTACTGGCCGATGGCATGGGCGGACATTTGCATGGTGAACTAGCTGCTACGCTGACTTTGCAAACCATGGGTTCGTTATTTCAAAAAGCCGCTAGTCTTGTGGTATCTGATCCCGAAGCATTTTTGGATGAGTTGATTTATTCCTCACATCTAGCGTTACACCGATATCGCTCGCAGAATCGACTTGACGATACACCTCGTACTACCGTCGTCGCCTGTCTGGTGCAAGAGGGAAAAGCAGTGTGGGCGCATTGCGGTGATTCACGGCTATATTGGTTGCGTGGTGGTCGTATTCTGTCGCGCACTACTGATCACTCGCATGTAGAGAAATTGGTGGCTATGGGACGCTTATCACCGCATCAACGCATGCAGCATCCCGATCGCAACAAACTGTATAACTGCCTTGGCGCGCCGACCTTACCCATCATTACCAAGTCGTCCGCAGTTAGCTTAAATGAGGGCGATCAGTTACTGCTTTGTTCAGATGGTTTGTGGGGCAGCATCCCTGAACATGAGCTTGCGTATCGCCTATCAGCGCGGCCACTCGAAGAAGCTGTGCCGGAGATGGTAAGGAGTGCGGTTCAGATCGGTGGCAAAAACGGCGATAATGTCACCGCGTTGGCGCTGACATGGCTAGGAGCAGACAACGAGATGGGCGGCGGTACGTTTTTAACCGAAGGTTTGCCGCGCGATCGAGTCATCACCAGCATTCAGCCTGCGCCACAAGATGCGACTGTTGCAGATGTTGATCGCAGCGGAGCACAAGCCATTGAGCAGGCGATGGCGCAGATACGAATCGCCAATCAAAAAACATAAAAGTCCGAGGATAAGTTGTCAAATTCAAATGCATTACGACCTAGTGGTCGCCCCGCTGACCGTTTGCGCGATGTGCGCTTAACACGCCATTTCACCCGTCATGCCGAAGGTTCTGTCTTGGTGGAATTCGGTGATACGCGCGTACTGTGCACCGCCAGCGTCGATGAAAAAGTCCCACCGTTTTTGCGCGGGCAGGGCAAAGGTTGGTTAACTGCGGAATACGGCATGCTGCCTAGATCAACGCATACTCGTATGGATAGAGAAGCAGCTAAAGGCAAGCAGTCTGGTCGCACGCAAGAAATTCAGCGCCTGATTGGCCGCTCCTTGCGCGCCGCATTTGATTTACAAGCTTTTGGTGAACGTACTTTGCAAATCGATTGCGATGTGTTGCAAGCCGATGGTGGAACACGCACCGCTGCCATTACCGGCGCGATGGTAGCCTCGTATGATGCATTTACACGATTG
>JBEGSP010000331.1:0-3021 GCA_041179845.1 Pseudomonadota bacterium | reverse complement strand
TTGATTGGGCCGAACGGTGCAGGCAAGACTACGCTATTTAATGTCATCACCGGCCTCTATCAGCCCGATGGTGGCGATTTTGAACTGAATGGCCACCCTTACTCGCCCTCATCGCCGCATGAAGTGGCGCGCGCGGGTATTGCACGTACGTTTCAAAATATTCGTTTGTTTGGTGATATGACAGCGCTGGAAAATGTGATGGTGGGTCGGCATGTGCGTACCCATCAGGGAGTCATAGGAGCTGTGCTTCGCCATCGTGCTGCACGCGATGAAGAAGCAGCGATTCAGCAACGCGCTTTTGAATTGCTTAATTTTGTAGGTATCGCTCATCTGGCCGGACGGACTGCCCGACATCTGTCGTATGGCGATCAACGTCGCGTAGAGATTGCGCGCGCACTAGCGACCGATCCTTTATTACTCGCCTTAGATGAACCTGCAGCGGGCATGAATGCCACTGAGAAGGAAAGCCTGCGCGTTTTGTTATTAACCATACGAGAGCAGGGCACGACGATTTTATTAATTGAACACGATGTGAAGCTGGTAATGGGTTTGTGTGATCGACTGACGGTACTCGATTACGGCAAAGTCATCGCCGAAGGCTCGCCTGCAGAAGTGCAAAAACATCCTGCTGTGATTGCCGCGTATTTGGGTGGTGAGGCAGCATGAAACCATCATCGACGTCCATGCTGAGCATTCGTGACCTGCGAGTATCATTTGGTGGTATTGAAGCCGTTAAAGGTATCGATCTCGATATTGCCGCAGGTGAGTTGGTAACGCTAATCGGTGCCAACGGTGCTGGCAAGACTACAACCTTAAAAGCGATCACTCATACCTTAGCTGCTTCGCAGTCAACGGGTGACATTACGTATCTCGATCAAAAAATTGATCATCTACCAGCGCATAAATTACCTGGACTGGGATTGGTGATGGTGCCGGAAGGTCGTGGTGTTTTTTCTCGCATGACTATTCGCGAAAATTTGCTGATGGGTGCGTATATGCGTGATGACCTTCAGGCGATTGAAGCCGATATCGATTATTGGTTTCGAATTTTCCCGCGTCTTAAAGAACGTGAAGACCAACTGGCGGGTAATTTGTCAGGCGGTGAGCAACAGATGCTAGCGATGGCGCGCGCGTTAATGAGTCATCCCAAATTATTGTTGCTTGACGAGCCGTCTATGGGATTAGCGCCGATTATGGTTGAGCGTATCTTCGAAGTGATTCGCACGGTTGCGAATGAAGGTATTACAATTTTCCTAGTCGAACAAAATGTACGACAAGCCTTATCAGTCGCTACGCGAGGTTATGTCATGGATAGTGGTCGTGTGGTGTTGAATGATACGGCGACTAATCTGCTACAAGATCCGCGAGTGGTTGAGGCTTATCTGGGCGGCTGATCGCGTCCGCTTTGTGTTCAAAGCAACCAGATGCGGAGCAAGCCCCGCATCCTTGATGTAACTACCTAATCATTACTTCGCTTTTTTATACTTCAGTACTTTCTGGTGCTGCGCTCCCAAACCTTCAATACCCAATGCAATCTCATCACCGGGAACTAAGAAACGTTGAGGCTTCATGCCCATGCCCACACCGGGTGGCGTGCCAGTAGCAATTACATCGCCCGGCATCAGTGTCATGAAACGACTCAGGTAGCTAACGATTTTCGCGACTGAAAAAATCATAGTCTTGGTATTTCCGGTTTGCATGCGCTGACCATTAATATCTAGCCACATACCCAACTTTTGTGGGTGAGGAATTTCATCGCGAGTGACCAGCCATGGGCCGACCGGTCCAAAGGTATCGCAGCCTTTGCCTTTGTCCCACTGAGGGCCGTGCTCGAGTTGAAATTCACGTTCCGACAAATCATTCACAACACAGTAGCCAGCAACATATTCCAGCGCCTGACGCTCGCTGACGTATTGCGCTTTGGTTCCGATCACAACACCCAATTCAACTTCCCAGTCAGATTTGATCGAATCTTTGGGCAGCATCACATCATCGTTCGGGCCATTCAGCGCCGTGATTGCTTTCATAAAAACAATCGGCTCAGCGGGGATAGGCATGTTCGACTCAGCGGCATGGTCTGAATAATTCAGGCCGATACAAATGATTTTCCCGACATGCGAAACCGGTACACCATAGCGGGGCTTGCCGCGCACCAGTGGTAAGCGATCGGCTTTGACTTTACCCAGCTTTGCCAGGAACTTAGGTGAGAGCTCATCAGGGCTGATATCGTCAACGATTCCTGAGAGGTCTCTCAGCTTACCCTCGCTGTCAATCAAACCGGGTTTTTCGTGGCCGGGGCGGCCATAACGTACCAGCTTCATGTTTTTCCTTTTTGTTGATATGCCGGTGGGCAAAGTTAGACGGGGTGATGCCAGATGGAATTATGCCTTTGTTCGTCAGCTTTTCATGTTTTATAGGGTAAATAGGTCGGTTAAATAGTTTGCTAAGTGGGAACCCCCTCACTTGTGTTATGTTGTCGATAAGTAATTTTCTGCGTTTAATCTACTGAGTTCGGAGCTGCTATGACCATAAAATCACGTTTTGTTTTGTCAGCCCTAGGCCTTACTTTGGTGTTGGCCATGTCACCCAGCTTTTCTGCACCTAGCGAAAAGGATTTTCAGGTCACCCTACCGGAAAACATTGTGTGGAGAGATGCGGGCAGGGGAGTCAAGCTAGCCGTTATTTATGGCGATCCCTCCAAGCCAGGCCAATATGTTATTCGCGCCTATTTTCCACCGGGAGTGATGAGTTCGCCGCATTTTCATGGAGAGGACCGTCATGTCACCGTGATTCAGGGAACATGGAACGCGGGTAAAGACGATAGCTGGGATCCCGAAGCGACCGTGCCACTGAAAGCCGGTAGCTACATGTTTCATCCTGCCGGTGGCGTGCATTACGATGGCTCTGCGGGAGAAGAAGGCGCGACTGTGCAAATCGTTGGTATGGGACCGAGCAAGACAACGTTTCTTTTTCCCAAAGAAGGTGATTTCGGCAAACCACGAAAGCTCAACTAATGAAAAA
>JBEGSP010000330.1:0-9610 GCA_041179845.1 Pseudomonadota bacterium | reverse complement strand
TTCGTAAGAAAAATTTTATATTTTCGCTAACAAATTATTAGCAAATTATCAGTAAATCATTAGTAAAACAGAAGTAAATCGTTAGCACAGGCTTGATCATTCGTTTGCTACAGCGAATTTTATAATGCGCACGCATTGCCAATTACCTAATCTATGTCGTACTAAGTCGTGTCAGCCTGCGTCAAATGTCAGCTCTGTTAAACTTATATTTTGCGCGGAGTATTTCGTAGTATTTTGCTCCATGATTCGGGCCAATGTGGCCTTATTTATTTTTCAGGATGTGCCATGCCAGGTTTACTTCCCAACGTCGATCCGGACGGACTGCTCGAATTCTCGGTGGTGTACACCGATCGCTCGTTAAACCATATGTCAAAAGCCTTCATGGGCGTGATTACGGACATATCGAGAATGCTCAAAGAAGTCTACAACGCTAAGTCCGCGGTAGTGGTCCCCGGTAGCGGCACCTATGGCATGGAAGCAGTCGCTCGCCAATTCGCCAATGGCAATAAATGCCTGGTGATTCGTAATGGCTGGTTTAGCTATCGTTGGACACAAATTTTTGAGATGGGTCATATTTCAGATCAACTGCATGTGATTCAGGGTCGTCAACCTGCCGAGGGCTTCGAGGGCGCGTATGCACCGCCACCAGTTGAGGAAGTCACGGCGTGGATACGCAAGGAAAAACCAGCAGTGGTGTTTGCACCTCACGTTGAAACCTCGGCCGGGATGATTCTTCCGCCTGATTATCTGCGCGCCATTGGCGAGGCTGTGGAGTCCGTCGATGGTTTGTTTGTACTTGACTGCATTGCGTCAGGTGCTATGTGGGTAGATATGGTCGCCTCGAAAGTGGATGTGATCGTCAGCGCGCCACAAAAAGGTTGGAGTAGTTCACCTTGTTGCGCTTTGATTGCAATGAGCGAACGAGCACGACAAAAAATTGATAGCACAACGAGTACGAGCTATTCATGTGACTTAAAAAAATGGCTGCAGGTTACAGAGACCTATGAAAAAGGCTCTCACATCTATCACACCACCATGCCTACTGATTCATTGCGCATATTGCGTGACACGATGAAAGAAACGCAGGCAGCTGGCTTTGCGAACCTGAAAAAAAATCAGGAAGAGTTGGGCGCCAAGGTGCGTAAATTGCTGGAATCAAAAGGTTTTACCAGTGTGGCAGCACCGGGTTTTCAGGCACCTTGTGTGGTAGTAAGCTATACCACCGACCCCGAGATTCAGAACGGCAAAAAATTTATGGCGTTGGGTTTGCAGACGGCGGCGGGTGTTCCGCTACAAGTCGGTGAACGCGCTGATTTCCGTACCTTCCGAATTGGTTTGTTTGGTCTGGAAAAACTCTTGCACATCGATGACACGGTTCAGCGCCTTGCGACTGCTGTAGAAAAAATTGCCTGATTAGTTCTAATTTGATTTATTAGACGATAGTGTTATAGAAAACGCCCTTGCTTCTTAACTGAAGCAAGGGCGTTTTTATTTGATTGAATGAATTTGACTGGACTACACGCGCACTCGGAATGGCGTGAAATCGGTACCGATATCCATGTAGTCTTCTTCTTCCTGACGTTTAAGCCAATTCACAACGCGGTAGGTCACGGGTGTCATGACGACTTCCCAGCCAGTTTTTAAGAAGTACTGTGCAATGGCAACAGAGATAACTTGCTCAGTTGGCCAGATCGCATAAAAAGCCATCATATAAAACAGTGACGAATCCAGCGCTTCACCGACGGCTGTTGAGCCTATCATTCTCATCCACAAATGGCGGCCATTACTCCAGATTTTCATTTTCGCCATCACATAACCATTGGCTAAGCTGCCCGCCCAAAAGGCTGTAATAGATGCAATTACGATGCGCCAGGTATTCCCAAATACTGTTTCTAGACCTTGTTGGTAGTTGTTCATATAGTCGCCGCCAGCTGGGGTTAGCGACACCACGACTAACGACATCATTGCAGCAAAAGCCAATGCGGCGAATCCTGCCCACACTGCACGTCGATCATGGGCGTAACCATAGACTTCAGTAAGTATGTCGCCGAACAGGTAAGAAATAGGAAAAAAAAGTATGCCGGCACCGTAAGTCACTTCGCCCAACACGGGTAGAGTAATTACGGCAGCTTTGCCAGCACCGATAAGATTGGAGCAAAGCAGTACGGTGACAAAGGCCACCAGCAAGAGATCGTAATAGCGATAGCGGCGAACTGCTTGAGTCGACATAATATTATCGGCGTTGATCGCCGTTCGGTATAAAGGCAGTGAAACAGCTAGGAGAGTTATTGCGTGTTGTTATATGCGAGCATAGTCATTAACAAACTCATTCTTTTGCTTTCAAATTGCAGCTGCCTTTCTCAGAAAAAAGTTTGGGCTTGTAATACGAAAAACTGCGCTTATCTGCCATGTCGATATCTTCTTGGGTTAGATAACGGCCAGTACTGGTCATGTATTCATTAGCCATCAAAAAATTACCCGAGCCAAGCTCAATTTTGTAAAAAAATTGTTCTATGTAGCGATTGTCTACTCTGTTCTGATCTTCATGCGCAATAATCAGTTTTTCATCCCATTTGTCAGTCACGACTTTGACGAGTTTCTTTTCTTCCTCATCTTTACGGGATATTTTTTTGCTGGCTTCGTCAACTATAAAAACGAAGTTGCACAGATTGGGATATTCGCGGCAAACAAAATCATTGCCACGTATTCTTTTGATAGTGCAGCGGTAGACCCCAGCCTCTGCAGAAGATAACAGGGCTAAACCCAGCACACTGGCAAGGACCGAGCGGATCATAAAGCGTTTTGTTTTAGTCATCGCGTTCTCAGTTAATCAGCCACAGGTGCGTGTGGCGGGACAGTTTTGATTATAGATTAGCACGTGTGCCAAGTTAAGCTGAAGCTCCCTTAGTGGGTCGGTAGACTTACTTCGAACACAGTGCCGTCACCTGGAGTGCTGCTAAAACGGATGTCGCCTCGGTGTGCATTGATGACAGTCTTTGAAAGCCACAGCCCGACCCCCATGCCTTGAGCTTTGCTTGTTTTAAAACATCCCACGTAATTTTGTAATGATATCGGCCGCACACCGTTTATCCATAATCACGGAATCTAAAAATTTACGTGTGCCATTAACATCTAATTCCGGCATATTGAGTTTGTGTCAGACCAGTTGAGTATTTAGCCGTATCGCGCACAGAGATTGATTGAGTTAATGCGCAACTTGGCTACGAGTGCGCGTTGCTCAGAAAGTGCAAACCATATCGCACCGTGCAAGACCAAATAGGCCATGCAGATCATAAAAATAGTGGTCTGTATATGGAGTGGCATACAGATGCGGTCGTGAGTCTGGTGCCTGACGCATGCAGTGGTTAGTTGCTTGAATCGGTATTTGTGGAGGGGATGGGTTTTGTTGCAGGCGCTTCGTTATGATCATTAGCGATCAATTGCCCGTGCACACTCGCGCCTGGTTCGACGGTAATGGCGTTGTGTTTAATGTTGCCTCGGACTTCGGCTCCGTTGGCTAATTCCACATTACCACTGGCAAAAATGTTACCGATGATCTTGCCAGCGACGCGCACATTTTGCGCATGTATGTCGCCAATAATCTCGCTGGTTGGGCCGATGATTACCCAATGATCTTTACCATCCGCTTGTTCTATGTTGCCTTCTAAGAGGCCATCAATGCGTATGCTTTCTTCAACCTGAAGCGTTCCTTGCAGGCGCGTGCCCGAACCCAGTACCGAGCTGGCAATACTCATCCCTTTTCGGCTGGAAGTAGGTTTCATTTTTGAAAATTTTACGTGTTATTTTTATATGTACATTATCAGCCAAGCTTAGGCCGAGTAACTGACCTTCGGGGCAATGCCATGATCAGAAACCGTCCAGATGGGGCAATTGTCGTTGAGGCTCCATGGTTTGGCTACTGTTCTGCTGGCTGCCTTCGGGTAGATTGTTTTGGCCTTTAGCCGCAAACGCGAAGTCATCTAGTGCAGCGCCAGATTGAACAGTGGCTTCTTGTGCCGGGTTTGGCGCAGAGATTGCCGCTTTAGGTACTAAGACAGGCTGGGGCTCAATGTCAGCCATGGGTATGGCTGGGTCCGCTGCGAGGGCAGAGCAGGACACGACGGCCAGCAGGGCGGCGAAAATCAGGGACGATTTCATGATGAGATGACTGTTAAGCAGGTTATCGAAACTCGAATTATCCGCATCATACCGGCTAGCTAAGCTAACGCACAGGGAGTCGTGCTAGCATCATCGACATTCTTCCTTGCTTGACTGCTAATAAATGAACTCATTACGCATTGATTTCGTGTCTGATATTGCCTGCCCATGGTGCGCTGTGGGCTTAGCTTCGCTAGAACAAGCCATTGATAATGTGAAAGATCAGGCGAGCGTAGAAATCCATTTTCAGCCATTTGAGTTGAACCCGCACATGGGATCCGAAGGCGAAGATATTGTGGAGCACCTGACGCACAAATACCGAATCACCCCTGAACAGGTGGCGGTCAATCAGCAACGCATCGCGCAACGCGGTGCTGAAGTTGGGTTTCATTTTAATCAAGCCGGTCGCAAGCGAATTTACAATACCTTCGATGCTCATCGTTTGCTGCATTGGGCTGATGTTGATTTTGGCAGAGAAGCACAGCACAAATTAAAACGCGCCATGCTAGAGGCCTATTTCACTTTGGGTGAAAATCCATCAAATCATGAGGTGCTGCTAGATACAGTAGAGCGTGCCGGTTTGGATCGCATACGTGCGGCAGATATTTTGAGTAGCGAAGAATTTCGCAACGAAGTTAGGCAAAGCCAGCAGTTGTATTTATCACGAGGCATACAGTCAGTGCCGGCGGTGATTATTAACGAGCGATATCTTGTGCAAGGCGGGCAGCCCGCGGAAGTGTTTGAACAGGCCTTACGGCAGGCTGCAGCAGAAACTTAAAAAGAGCCAATAAATGTCAGTCATCGTTGTGATGACTGACATTATTTATCGTAGGGATTTCACTTACACGCGCCTTTGCCGCCCCAATTTCCCGTAGTGACTTCACCATTCAGGCTAACGGGTTTGTACCAACCGGTTTCGCGAGCATTCGCAAATTTACCCGTGCCGCCTCTGCGCATGAATTTGCCTTCACGTGCCGTGCGACCTTGGGTGAATGCATAGGTCAGCACATCCCCTTCTGTGTCTTCCACAGCGCACAGTCCCTCGGCCTCAACGCTTCCATCCGAGTACACCATTGCACCGCCTGTGCATTGGCCGCTCAGTTGGTGAAAACGCGAGCCTTCGGTGGAAAACATCTGAGTCGCAGAACGAAAATGGATGAACGTCGCTTTGCCACCCATCTCGACGCGAGTTTCGCCGATATCAACACTGGTATATTCGCCGCAGACATCGGCATCTTTTGCGATAGCAGGGCTAGCAATCAACAGGCTAATTAGAACCTGTAATAGAAAAAATCGTTTCATCAAAGCCTCGTTGTTGAACTATTGTGGAGATTCGTGGGGGGGGTTGCTTGGGTAATGTCGCCAACAGTTTGCCATGGTATGGAAAAAATTGTTTGTCACTGATAATCGGAGGTTCCGTATCAGTGCATGGCTGGTCTGACGCGATGGCTTTGTTTTCTATTTGTTCGAAGTACATTCTATGAATTCCACGCTATGAATTCACTACAGACAGTTGATATATTTTGCGAGGTGATTGATAACTTCGGTGACGCGGGCGTTAGCTGGCGACTAGCGCGCGCGCTGACTGCGCGTGGTTTGTCCGTTCGACTCTGGATTAATAATTTATCGAGTCTTCAGCGATTGCATCCGTCGGTGAATGACCATGTAACTGAGCAAGCTTTGGATGGGTTTCAAGTCATCGCTTGGAATCATCAAACGGAGTTGAATTATCAGCCGGCTGAATTAGTCATTGAGGCATTTGCTTGTCGACTCTCCGATGCCATGCTTGATCGCATGACTAAAGCGAAACCAACTCCTGCATGGATCAATCTAGAGTATTTGTCAGCTGAATCATGGGCTGTGCAAAGTCATGGTATGCCCTCACCACATCCACGTTTACCGCTAACACAATATTTCTTTTTCCCAGGTTTTGTATCCGAATCAGGCGGCTTGCTTAGAGAAGACAATTTAATGCAGCTGCGAGCTGCATTTGATACTGAGTCTCGAACAGCATTTTTGACAAGTTTAGAAATTGATGTTGGCTTTGATAGTTTGTTAGTTTCATTGTTTTGTTATGAACATGCACCAGTGGATGAGCTATTAAATGCGATGCGTTTAGGGCCGCCCACGCTGTGTTTGGTACCCGAAGGTGTGGCTACAAAAGCCTTAACTCACCTCATGGGGAATGATTTTTCGGTTGGTAGAGAAGTGACCACAGGTCAGCTAACGATAAAAATTATTCCTATTTTACGTCCCGATGACTATGACCGCTTGCTCTGGAGTTGTGATGTCAATTTTGTGCGGGGGGAAGACAGTCTGGTTCGCGCGCACTGGGCGCAACAGCCTTTTGTTTGGCAGTTGTACCGGCAAACAGAGGATGCGCATTTGATTAAGCTGGCGGCTTTCCTCGATCGTCATTGTCATGGTCTGAGCGAGGAGAATGCGGGCGCTGTGAAGGCTTTTTGGCAGGCTTGGAATGGTGATGTCGATGTCCATTTAGATTGGTCCGCCTTTAGTAAAGCACTCCCAGCGCTGCCGCTGCATTACAGACAATGGTCGGCGCAAGTGGCATCGGTGGACGAGCTGTCAGCTCAACTTATTCGGTTCGTGGGCAAAATCAGGTAAAATCTTGCGGTTTTTCAATGGCTGTTCCCTTACAAGACTTTTGTTTAGTTTCGTGGGTTCGTCACTTTCGTTACTTCAGATAATCACTATGAAAATCGCCCAAGAAATCCGCGTTGGTAATGTCGTTATGGTCTCCGGTCAGCCTATGGTTGTGATTAGAACCGAATTCTCCAAATCAGGCCGCAATGCCTCTGTGGTCAAGATGAAAATGAAAAACCTGCTGACCGAGGCGGGTTTGGAATCTGTGTACAAGTCAGATGAAAAATTTGACGTTGTCACCTTAGACCGAAAAGAAGCAACGTATTCCTATTTTGCCGACCCGTTGTATGTGTTCATGGACGCTGACTACAACCAATATGAAGTTGAATCGGAAAATATGGGCGATGCTATTCATTACCTTGAAGATGGCATGGTGTGCGAAGTAGTTTTCTACAATGACAAGGCCATTTCTGTTGAGTTGCCAACCACTGTTGTGCGCGAAGTCACCTACACCGAACCCGCTGTTAAGGGAGACACCTCAGGTAAGGTTTTGAAACCAGCGAAAATCGCAACGGGTTTTGAAGTATCCGTGCCTTTGTTTGTGGGTCAGGGCGATAAGATTGAAATCGATACACGTACCGGTGAATACAAACGCCGAGTGTGATGGATAGATTGACCTAAAAAAACCGCAGCTCAAGCTGCGGTTTTTTTGTATTTAAATTCTAAAGCTGATAATGGCTAGCCTTTAAATTAGTCAGAGTGCGATCGTGCTAGCCAGCAGGCGAAGAAGCCGATCGTTGAGTTAAGAAATTTTTCGAACGGAATTTACAAACAAATTTCATACGTGCCTCACCGGCTGAGCCGGGCTTTACAGTTTGAAATTTAAGTTTTTCTACTGGATTTTCCGGCTCTTGATGCAGTGGTTTTCCAGTTGGCTCCATTGCGCGATAGTAGGCGTTGCCGGTGTATGCGATTTTGCCTGAGCCACAATCAAAATAATTCAGATAGGTTGACGATTGATAGGGCGTGTTTTCGGGGCCGAATTGTGGCACTGACCACGTGGTTCTGAGGAAGGCGCGCAAATACTCTTCCTCATGAACGATACTGGTCATATCAACATACCAACTGACTGTTTTGTCTTTATCTTCAGTCTCGGAAATGAGTTTCCACTCGGCGCCAAGGGCGGGCTGAGATAGCACAACCATGAGCAGACTTGCTAGCATCGATTTCATGTACACCTCACGCGTCAATCACTGCAGTAGATCGTACCGGAAATGAGGATTTGCTGCCCGCTGCATCGTGTACTAGCTGCACGAGATACTTAAGGCTCTTGGAAACCCAGGCGGAGTGAGATGGTTTTTGCGCAAGCGTTTATTTTTTTTGCAATTACTCCGCTCCAGTTGGCATCGAAACTTCCGGCGGGTCCAATCGCCGTAATACCTAGCCGAATCGCGCCAGTGTGCTCAAACACCGGTGCACAGATGGCGTTTATTCCGGGTATCGGTTCTCCTTGAACACGCGCCATGCCTCGTTTGCGTACATCCGTTAGCAAGCTCTCAAGCGTATCGGCTTTTACGCCTTGCGCGCCAAATGCAGCAGCGATGCCATTGCGTTTTTCTTGCGAGAGCATGCGTTCAACCTGACGTGGCGGCAGGAAGGCAGCAAATACGCGTCCGGTGGCGGTCGATTGAATCGACATCACCGTACCTGTGCGCATGTTGACGTGAATGGGGTAACTAGATTCCGCAATATAGATGATGGTAGGCCCTTGGTTGCCAAGTACCGACAAGCCTATCGTCTGGTCGATTTCCGCAGCCAGTTGAGTAATCATCGGGATAGCAATTCGTACTGGGTCTAGCAGTTGAAGGCTAATTAAACCGAGTTGTAGCGCGAAGGGTCCAAGCTCGTAGCGGCCAGTGAGCAGATCCTGTTCTATTAAACCAAAGCTGCTAAAACTCACCAGGTAAGGGTGGGCCTTGGCCGATGGCATGCCAGCTTTTTTGGCTAAGTCGCCGAGACTCATGGGACTGCCTTCCTCGACAAGCGTGGTCAGCAGGCGGCCGCCGATCTCGATGGACTGTATGCCTCGACGACTTTTTTCAACAGTGTTTTTGGGGTGGTCAGTCATGCTGGTTTCATTTTGCTAACGCAGTCAACCAATCGGAATAATTCGTTAATAACAAACGGATTGACCTAAAACGAATTCTATCTTACCCTCGGTTTCACTCGCTGCCTAGTGTGTCGACGCGTTTTAACGAGAATTGCAACGATGCGTTTGCACCCGGCACTGCCATTCAATCATCAAGCTCGTGACACAGATTTTTATTCACTATCTGTTACGCGTTTTTGTTACGGAGACATTCATGAGTGCCAAGCCTTTTGCATCGCAAGCCGATTTGCAGGAAAAGAAAACTAGCTTTATTAAGTTGTCGGACAACGCGTACGCCTACACTGCCGAAGGCGATCCGAATTCAGGTGTGATTATTGGCGATGATTCTGTCATGGTGATTGACACCACGGCGACCCCGATCATGGCGCAGTCGCTCATTGCACATATTCGTGAGATTACTGATTTACCCATCAAATACGTAACGTTGACGCATTACCACGCGGTTCGTGTCTTGGGTGCGTCTGCCTATTTCAATGAAGGAGCGCAGCAGGTCATTGCATCGCGCGGCACCTATGAATTGATTGTTGAGCGTGGCGAACAAGATATGAAATCGGAAATCGATCGATTTCCTCGTTTGTTTGCTGGAGTCGAGTCGGTGCCTGGTTTGACATGGCCGACTTTGGTGTTCGAGCGCGAAATGACGCTATTTATGGGTAAACTCGAAGTCAAAATTATGCA
>JBEGSP010000329.1:0-11199 GCA_041179845.1 Pseudomonadota bacterium | reverse complement strand
CAATACACCTGCTAGCAGTACCGAAAACATCACCAATAACAAAATATAATGGGTAATATTTCTATGCAGACGATTCTTAAGAAAATTCGGTATGAGTAAGCTGAACCAATGATTCCACTGTTCCATCAACGTCGCATTTGTTTTGCAGCGATCATTACAGCGCGCATCGAGTGAGCAGCACAGCGAGCATATGGTACCGGCATACGCAGGGCAGTGAGTAACATCGGGAGATTCGAAGTGATTGCTGCAGATGACGCATTGCTGCTTGCCAGTTGTTGTTGCAGGCTCAGGATCGCGTGCTATGTAATAACGGCTATCAGTCAGCACTGCAATGATAGGCGCGACAATTAAGGCAGTTAGTAGAGCGATGAAGGGTGCCATACCAATAGCAAATGCACCAAACAATCCGGATAGCGCCAGGGTTGACAGTAGGGTGGCTGTAAGCATCGATCCAACACCGACGGGATTGATGTCATACAGATGAGCGCGACGGAATTCGATATGTTTGGGCGATAAGCCTAGCGGCTTATTAATTAACAGGTCAGCGAGTAAAGCGCCTATCCACGAGATGGCCACCATAGAGTACAGCGTTAGCACTTCTTTCAATGCATCGAACACGCCCATTTCCATCAGCATGATGGAAATAAGTACGTTGAACACTACCCAGACAACGCGCCCAGGATGACTGTGAGTCAGACGTGAGAAAAAATTTGACCATGCTAATGATCCTGCATAGGCATTTGTTATATTGATTTTTACCTGCGACACAATCACGAATACAGCCACCAGAGCGGTAATCAGTGCTTGATTTTGGATTACATAGCTAAACCCAACCAAATACATTTGTGTAGGCTCAACAGCCTGTTCGGTGCTCAAGCCATGTTCAATAACTAAAAATGCCAGTAGTGCGCCGCCTAACATTTTTACCGCACCCATTAACACCCAACCAGGGCCAGCGAGTACGAGTGCACTCCACCAGCGTATGCGGTTACTGTCCTGTTTTTCAGGCATGAACCGTAAAAAATCAACTTGTTCACCAATTTGAACGATCAATGAAAAAACAACCGTTGCAGCTGATCCAAACAAAACCCAATCAAATTGATTGCCGTTACTTAGGCCAGCGGTGTAATGCATTAGTCGATTAGGCGCATCAGCATCTTGATACAACACTGCTGCAAACGGCAAAATCATCAACACTAACCACACTGGTTGTGTCCAGGTTTGAATTTTTCCTATAAGTGTGACGCCATGCATCACTAACGGAATAATGACTATTGACGAGACGATGTAAGACCAGGCAATTGGTAAACCGAATGCTAGTTCTACAGCGCGCGCCATGATAGACGCTTCAATAGCAAAAAATATAAATGTAAAGCTCGCATAAATGAGCGAGGTGAGTGTCGATCCTATGTAACCAAATCCTGCGCCGCGCGTGAGTAAATCAATGTCAACACCGTACTTTGCCGAGTAATAGCTGATAGGCAGTCCAGATAAAAAAATCACGGCAGAGACGACCACAATCGCCCACATCGCATTGGTAAAACCAAAGCTCATGGTAATCGCTGCACCAATCGCTTCCAGTGCTAGGAAAGAAACGGCACCTAAAGCGGTGTTGGCGATTCTGAATTCAGACCATTTACGAAAACTTTGCGGTGTGTAGCGCAGTGCGTAATCTTCCAGGGTTTCATTCGCTACCCAGGTGTTGTAGTCCCTTCGGCTCTTGACGATGCGCTGTAACGAGGTGGAATTCAAAAAAGCTCCATGGGGATGATTACGGTTGATTGCATAGGGAGCCGAGCCAGACGACTCTTTGCTTTCAGTCGTTTTTGTCTTTCAGAGCAAATTCTAAGCCAGAGCAAATCGAGTCGAATGCCTAATGTCTGAGAATTTGGCCCGATCTACGTCATTTGACGTATGTGCTTGCGAAAGTAGCTTCATCGCCATTTGGCTTGTTTAAGTTCGCACTACTTAAGTGCGAACTACGTGCCGTAATGAAGCGAAACTAGGTAAACATCTGAGGCGCGCGATGCGCATCTATGGTGCATCTTCGCGATATCCATCTACTGAAGATCAGTTATACGGCGCACTAGCTAGTCCTGATTAATGCCCTGATGCAGTGCATACGTCAAACACCGTATTGCTGCGTCGCGACAGCAAACCTACAGTCCAATCCAAGCTTTGCGATCTTGATGAATCTTGTCCACGTGGCGGTTTATCTGTGCGTCTAGCCACGTGCCGTAGTTTTTTTTTGTCCCTGTGTTGCCCTCGTCTGAAAGGAAATTTTCATGTCTGATCAATTGAAATCAAAATCACGCCGTAGCGTACTGAAAGGTCTTGCTGCAGTATCAGCAGTTGCCTTGCCAGGTATGAGCTTTGCTGCTCCACCCGCTACCGCTGCTGTTAACACAACCAAACTCGCTGTTACCGATACTGAAGTTATCGTTGGTCAGTTGCACTCGGCTACCGGCACGATGGCTATCAGTGAAACGGGTGCGATCCAAGCTGAGCGGCTGGCGATTGACCAGATCAACGCCATGGGCGGTATTTTAGGTCGCAAGATCAAAGTTATTCAGGAAGATGGCGCATCTGACTGGCCAACTTTTGCTGAGAAAGCGAAAAAATTGCTGGTCAGCGATCGCGTAGCGACCATCTTCGGTTGCTGGACATCCGCTTCACGTAAAGCGGTGTTGCCAGTCGTTGAAAAAGAAAATGGTTTGCTCTACTACCCAACGTTCTACGAAGGTCTGGAGCAATCAAAGAACGTGATCTATACCGGTCAAGAAGCTACGCAACAGATTCTGGCAGGTTTAGATTGGGTCGTAAGAGAGAAAAAATCGAAAACCTTCTTCTTGGTTGGCTCTGACTACATTTGGCCACGTACCTCAAACAAGATCGCTCGTAAACACATCGAGAACGTGATCAAAGGTTCAGTGGTTGGTGAAGAGTACTACCCACTGGGTAACACGCAGTTTGGTTCCTTGATCAATAAGATCAAACTGAAAAAGCCTGATGTTGTATTCGTTGACGTTGTTGGTGGTTCGACGGTTGCATTCTTCAAGCAGCTCAAAGCCGCTGGTGTAACTGGTGCCACTCAGATCGTGTTGACACTGTCAGTGACTGAAGACGAAATGCTCGGCGTTGGTGGTGAAAATGCTGAAGGCTTTTACTCGTCGATGAAATATTTCCAATCCCTAGACAACGGCAACAACAAGAAATTTGTTGAAGCGTTCAAAGCGAAATATGGCGCTAACTCAGTTATCGGCGACGTAACTCAAGCGGGTTATTTGGGTCCATGGTTGTGGAAAGCCGCTGTTGAAAAAGCAGGTAGCTTTGATGTCGATAAAGTGGTTGCTGCATCACCCGGTATCGAACTCAAAACAGCCCCAGAAGGCTACGTGAAGCTGCATGAAAATCATCATCTGTGGTCGAAAACGCGTATCGGTCAAATTCAGAAAAACGGTCAGTTCAAAGTCGTTTATGAATCAGATCTGATCGAGCCAAATCCTTTCCCTAAGGGTTATCAGTAACCGGTAGTACGGATTGGCAGGATCGGGGCTTCGGCCCCGGTCGGCCATCCTGATAGTTGATTCAAAAAGAAATTCTGGCCGGTTGAAGTAAGTAAGTAGTATTTAAGGAGTCATCATGGAATGGTTATCTGAATTTGGCGGCATCTTGATGATGCAAGGGTTTAACGGCTTATCCGTTTTCTGCGTGCTGTTACTTATGGCGCTGGGATTGGCAATCATTTTTGGTCAGATGGGTGTGATCAATATGGCGCACGGAGAATTCCTAACCATCGGTGCGTATTCCACGTACCTGCTCTCAAAATTAACCACGAGCTATGCTCCTGCTTTGCAGCCGTACTACTTTTTCGGTGCAATTTTAATGGCCTTCATCGTGGCCTATTTTGTTGGTTATTGGGTCGAACGCCTGATGATTAGCAAGCTGTATAAGCGCCCACTTGATACGCTGCTAGCGACGTGGGGTTTGTCGCTGATCATGCAGCAAATTTTCCGATCTACTTTCGGTCCTAAAGAAGTCACCGCGACTCTCCCTGATTGGTTGATGGGTTCGGTGCAGCCGTTCGAGGGTGTTGATATTCCTCTCAATGGTTTATTCATTATGGCGATGACCGCTGTCTTGACCGGTACCATTTTTATTCTCTTGTATCGCTCACGTTGGGGCTTACAAGTTCGCGCAACGATGCAAAATCGTTTGATGTCTGGTGCTGTTGGTATTAATACACGCAAAGTTGACCGTACTACGTTCGCACTCGGCTGCGGCGTGGCCGGTGTAGCGGGTGCAGCGTTTACGACGATTGGTTCGACGGGCCCAACCTCGGGTTCGCTCTATATCGTTGATACCTTCTTGACTGTTGTGTTTGGTGGTGCGCAAAGCTTAGTAGGAACGATTGTTTCAGCCTTCGCGATTGCACAAACACAATCTACGTCTGAATTCTTCATGACTGGCTCCTTAGCCAAAGTTATGACGCTGTCGATAGTCATCCTGATTTTGCTGATACGCCCACAAGGCCTGTTCGCAGTCAAGGTCCGTAAATAATTTAATACGAGTAATCGAAAGGACCCAAGATGAACTCCGCATACGAGAAACTCCTAGGTGGCAAGCAAGGAGCAATTGGACTGCTCGTGCTGTGCGCACTGTTGTTCGTAATTTTTCCATTGGTATTGAATGGCTTCCGTCTGAACATGGTCGGTAAGTATCTCTCCTATGCTTTTGTGGCGGTGGGCTTGGTGCTGTGCTGGGGTTACGGTGGCATTTTGTCACTGGGCCAAGGTGTGTTTTTTGGTCTAGGTGGTTATTGCATGGCGATGTTTCTGAAGCTTGAAGCATCCGATCCCATCAGCACCAAGATTCAGTCAACACCGGGTATTCCTGATTTTATGGATTGGAATCAGATCACTGAATTACCGCTCATTTGGTTGCCATTCAAAAGTTTGCCGATGACTTTTATTTTGGTGATGGCCGTACCAATGATCCTGGCATTTATTGTCGGAACTGCGATGTTTAAACGACGTGTGGGTGATGTGTACTTCTCTATCGTGACTCAAGCAATCGCCGCAATTTTGACGATTCTGATTATTGGACGCCAAGGTTGGACCGGTGGTGTGAATGGCATTACCGATTTGAAGACTATGTTGGGTTGGGATATTCGTACTGACAATGCACGTCTGATTCTGTATTACGCCTGCTGCACTTTGTTGATTGCCTCTATCTTGTTTGGTCGTTACGTGTTGACCTCGAAATTAGGTCGCTTGTTAGTGGCGATGCGCGATAAAGAAGAGCGGGTACGTTTCTCTGGCTATGACGTTGCTAACTTCAAAGTATTTACTTTCGTAGCAGCAGCAGGTATCTCAGCCATTGGCGGCGCACTATTTACGCTGCAAGTCGGTTTTATGTCGCCATCATTGGTCGGTATCGTTCCTTCGATTGAAATGGTGATTTATGCCGCAGTCGGTGGTCGTATGTCACTGCTCGGTGCTGTTTACGGAACACTAGCTGTGAACTACGGTAAGACCTATTTTTCTGAGACCTTGCCTGAACTGTGGTTGTTCTTAATGGGCGGCTTGTTCATTGGTGTGGTGCTGTATTTCCCGAATGGCATTGCTGGTTTGTGGGTGTCACATGGCAAAGCATGGGTCAATAAACTGTTAGGTAAAACAGAAGCGCCTAGGCCGACGATTCCTGCTGCAAGCAAAGCGACTACAAGTACGAAAATTTCAATGACTGGACTGGAGGTCAGCAAATGAGTACCGCACCTATTGGTGGCATAAGTCACAGCAACCGTCCGGTATTAGCGATTGAAGGATTAACCGTTTCCTTTGATGGATTCAAAGCGGTCGATGATTTGAATCTCTACATTGATAGAAATGAAGTACACGTGGTCATTGGCCCAAATGGCGCCGGTAAGACTACGCTGCTCGATTTGATTTGCGGCAAAACGAAAGCGACTTCCGGCAGCATTCAATTTAAAGACATTGAACTGACAAAAATGTCGGAGCACCAAATTGTGCACTCCGGTGTTGGCCGTAAGTTTCAGACGCCGTCTATCTATGAAGCATTGACCGTTTTTGAAAATCTTGAGATGTCTTTCCCGCGTGGTCGCGGTGTGTTTGGTGCGCTGACATTCAAGCGTACTCAAGACGTGATCGACCGTGTGCATCAAGTGGCTAAAGATATTTTCCTTACCGACTATCTCGACATGACTGCTGACTTGTTATCACATGGCCAAAAGCAGTGGTTAGAAATCGGCATGTTGTTGATGCAAGAGCCTGAGTTACTGATGTTGGATGAGCCTGTTGCAGGTATGAGTGTCTCTGAGCGTGAAAAAACAGCTGAACTGTTAGCGCGCATTAGCAAGGGTCGTTCTGTGGTGGTGATTGAGCATGACATGGAATTCGTTAAATCTATCGCGCATAAAGTGACTGTTCTACATCAAGGAAAACTTCTGGCTGCTGGCAGCATGGACGCGGTTCAGAATGATCCCAAAGTCATTGAAGTGTACTTAGGCCATTAATCAAATTTTCGGAGGCAATTATGTTTAACGTATCTCATCTCGCATCCGGATATGGTCAGAGCCAGGTCATTCATGATCTGAATTTCACTGTCGAGAAAAAAGAAATCGTAGCGATCATGGGTCGTAATGGCATGGGTAAAACCACGCTGTTTAAAACACTGATGGGAATCCTGCCTACACGTGGCGGTAGCGTCACTATCGAAGGTACGGAAGTGTCGGCGATGGAGAGTCATGAGCGCGTTGAAAACGGCATCGCTTATGTGCCGCAAGGTCGTATGATTTTTCCAAGCATGACCGTACTTGAAAATATACAAACAGGTTTGCCAGCGTCAGCCGGTGGCAAAGTACCCGATGAGTTGTACGCCTTGTTCCCTGTTCTGTATGAAATGCGTTCACGGCGTGGTGGCAATCTCTCAGGTGGTCAGCAACAGCAATTAGCTATTGCGCGCGCACTCGCGACTAATCCGAAAGTGTTGTTGTTGGATGAGCCGACCGAAGGTATTCAGCCGTCGATCATCAAAGACATCGCAAAATCGTTGAAAGAAATTCGTAAGATTCGCGATCTGACAATTATCGTTTCTGAGCAAGTGCTCTCGTTTACGTTGGATATTGCCGACCGTTTCTTTGTGATCGATAAAGGACGTTTTGCTTATGAAGACACGCGTGCGAATGTGAATGCAGAAACCATTAGCCGCTACTTGTCTGTGTAAATTTTTCGTAATGACTCTTCACCCACATTTTTATATTCAATTCAACAAAGGAATACATCATGGCTGATACATTAATCAAGGTTGATCTCAGCAAGCAGGCAACCACCAATGAGATGGTGCACAACCGCTGGCATCCGGACATTCCTATGGCGTGCTGGGTTAAGCCTGGCGATGAATTTATTCTCGAAACCTATGACTGGACTGGCGGCTTCATTAAAAATAATGATAGCGCTGATGACGTACGCGATATCGACCTCTCAACCGTTCATTACCTCTCAGGCCCAGTAGGCGTCAAAGGTGCTGAACCCGGTGATTTGCTGGTAGTTGATTTGCTTGATATCGGCGCTAAGCAAGACAGCATGTGGGGTTTTAACGGTTTTTTTAGTAAGAAAAATGGTGGCGGGTTCCTGACCGAGCATTTCCCGCTCGCGCAGAAATCGATCTGGGATATTCATGGCATGTTCACCAAGTCACGTCACGTACCAGGTGTTGAATACGCGGGCTTGATTCACCCTGGTTTGATCGGCTGCTTGCCAGATAAAAAAATGCTCGACGCATGGAATGAGCGTGAAGTGGATTTCATCGCGACTCAACCTGATCGTGTACCACCGCTGGCTAATCCTCCTTTTGCTGCCACTGCGCACTTGGGTAAATTAACAGGTGATGCAAAAGCTAAAGTCGCTGCTGAAGGTGCGCGTACCGTTCCACCACGCGAGCACGGCGGTAATTGCGACATTAAAGATTTATCGCGCGGATCTAAAATCTTTTTCCCTGTGTATGTTGAAGGTGCGGGTCTATCAGTGGGTGATTTGCACTTTAGCCAGGGCGATGGCGAAATCACTTTCTGTGGCGCGATCGAGATGGCAGGTTGGGTGCATATGCGTGTGACGCTGATTAAAGACGGCATGGCGAAATACGGTATCAAAAATCCTATCTTCAAGCCTAGCAAAATTACGCCTAACTACAATGATTACCTGATTTTTGAAGGTATCTCTGTGGATGAGCAGGGCAAACAGCATTATCTCGATGTGCATGTGGCTTATCGTCAGGCGTGTTTGAATGCGATTGAATATCTGAAGAAATTTGGTTATTCCGGTGCTCAGGCATATTCGATTTTAGGTACTGCACCCGTTCAAGGTCACATTAGTGGTGTGGTAGATATTCCGAATGCTTGCGCGACGTTGTGGTTGCCGACGCAGATTTTCGACTTCGACATCAATCCAAGTGCGGCCGGTCCTATCAAACACATTGATGGTTCCATCCAGATGCCTTTGTCACAAGATCTGTAAGCTTTCGAGGTTAACTATGCCTACCTATGATTATGAGTGTCCCCATTGCGGTAGTTTCGAAGCCATACGTGGTATTTCGGCTAGAAACGAACCAGCCGCTTGTCCTGACTGTGCCACCGAATCATCACGTGTGATTGTGGCGGGCGCGGGTCTGGCCTATCTGGATGGAGCCACGCGCTTGGCCCTTGATACGAATGAACGCGCTCGCCACGAGCCTAAAAGTTCACGTAATTACGTGAGCCAAAGGCATCCTGCAGGATGTGGCTGCTGTTCGCCGGGTAAAAAATCATCGACAGTTACGGCTAAAAACGGTGACAAGATGTTCCCATCAAAGCGCCCGTGGATGATTAGTCATTAAGAGGTAGTGATTTGAAATAGATGCAGAACTTGTAGCTGACAAATCAGTCAGCATTGAACAAAACCCCGCTCAAAACATCGAGCGGGGTTTTGCATTTATGCTGTCGGTGTTTTTGGCGGAATCAATGGCCTTGCTTTGCTCAATCATCATTTGGATTACTAAACTATGAATGGTCGTTTACTTTTTTCTTTACTTTCTATGTTGGCAGGCAATGTATTTGCAGGCGGATGGGTTTTGGTTCGCTATGCAGAGACCGAGCCAGCGATTCATTATTTTGAAAGTGTACAAATGAGAAAAATGGGTGATACCGCATTTGTTTGGGATTTACATGACCTCAAAACACCGGCCGTTACAGCAGATGGATTTACCTATAACTCTGTAGCTTATGCTGTGGAGTACCAATGTCGTATTCGTAAACGCAGAACACTCGCCATCAAGTGGTTTGAAAAACACTTAGGTGAAGGCGCAGTTAAAAGTCAAGAAGGGGTGGTGAGTGATTGGATGATCGCCACACCTGATTCCCTTGAGGGTCAGTTATTCAATCATGTTTGCGAATAAAGCATGAGGCGTGTGCATCACTAAAAATTAAAACAGTAACGCTGAGTGTAAATTTTCAAATCCTCAGAATCGCACGACCGTTTGGTTTCTTATAAAATCACTATAAGTAGCGTGGTTTTATGCTGCAGCGCGCCAAAAAATAATTGAAATAACAAGAAAGAGACAAGATCATGCGCAGTTATATAGAGTTCATTGTTCGCTTTCGCTGGGCTGTTCTGCTAGCGATATTGGTGTCCACTGTATTTTTGTTTTTTCGCGGACAGGCGCTGACAGTCATTATTGATCCCAACAATATTGTTCCGCGCTCCCATCCTTTTGTAGCTACCACTCTTAAAGTGGAAGAAGTTTTTGGTTCGCGCTACGTCGGTGTGATTGGCATTACACCCAAAGAGGGTGATGTATTCAATCCCAAGGTTTTAGAAAAAGTTCAGCGTATTACGGCCAAGTTGCGGGAAACGCCACGCGTAGTGAAAGCGAATCTTTTGTCAGTATCGGCACGCCGTGCTAAAGATATTCGGGGTACCGAGGAGGGCATGGAAGTCAAACAAATGATGACTGATGTGCCGACTTCGCCTGAGCAGATGGCCGCATTAAAAGATGCGTTAGAACGAAACACGGCCTATATGAACTCCGTCGTTTCAAAAGATTTTAAAACTATTACGGTACTAGCTGAAGTGCGCGATGCGACACCGGCAGAATTAAAGCAAGGCAAGGGCGGCTTTAGTTATGTGAATAATAAAATTTTAGAAATTGTTGATGCAGAACGTGACGATTCAGTCGATATCGTCGTAACAGGTTATCCCGCATTCTTAGCTCTCTTGGAACAGTTCTCTGGCCGCACGGGTCTGTTGCTACTAATCGCTATTGGTATTATTGGTGTCATTCATTACGAAGCTTTTCGCACCATGCAGGGTTTAATCCTGCCATTGGTAACGCCCATCATTGCAGTGATCTGGGGTAAAGGCTTTATGGGTTTGGCTAACGTGCCATTGGATATTTTCAATATGTCCACGCCGATTCTTATACTTGCGGTCGGTGCTGGACATGCAGTGCAGATGCTCAAGCGCTACTATGAGGAATACAACCGGCTTCGACTCGATAGCAGTTTGACTCCGAAAGAAGCCAATCATCTTGCGGTGATTGAGTCGATTGTGAAGATCGGTCCTGTGATGTTGATTGCTGGTCTAGTGGCGACCGCAGGATTTTTCTCGCTGATGATTTTCGATATTGTATCGATTCGTGTTTTCGGTATTTTCTCTGGCATTGGTATTCTGTCGGTGCTGATTATTGAAATGACTTTCATTCCTGCGTTGCGTGCGATTCTTCCTGCACCAGGCGAAAAAGAAGCGCGTATGGAACGTGAAGAGCGTATCTGGGATCGTATTACAGGTTTCTATGCCAATTTGATTTTGGGACCGCACCGAGACCGTATTTTTATGGTCGCAGGTTTGGTAATCGTTATTGCCTTGGCTGGTATGTCACAACTTAAAGTCGAGAGTGCACTTAAAAAATACTTTGATCCCGATCTACCTTTATTGGTTGCCGACAAAAAGCTGAATGAACGTATGGCCGGCACCAACAATATTTATTTAATGATCGAAGGCGATAAGGTCGATGCGATTAAAGACCCAGCGGTGTTACGCGCCATGGACGAGTTGCAGACCTTTGTGTCGCAACAGCCGAATATTGGTAAGGTCATATCGATTGCAGAATTTATCAAGCGCATGAATCAATCCATGAATGCAGATA
>JBEGSP010000328.1:0-11028 GCA_041179845.1 Pseudomonadota bacterium | reverse complement strand
TTTAGGCGTATTAAATTCGCGAATATCTGCGCCGCCTGAAAATCCCCTGCCTTCACCTACGATTACAACAGCCTTGATGGCGGTATTTTCAGCCGCCTTGGCGATTCCTTCCACGATACCGGTACGGGTCGCATGCCCAAGCCCGTTGACAGGTGGGTTATTTAGCGTGATGACGGCGATATCGCCTTGCTCTCGGTACGTGGCGGTCATGCTTGTCTCTCCGGTGATTATTTTTAATAAGTTGTAGAGCCCTATGATAGCGGCAGACCGTTAATATACCCCAGAAAAGCACGACCGTATTATTCTCCTTGACTCAATGTGATAAAGACCTGTCAGATAAGACAAGGCCGCCCATGCATCGATCGCATAACTCTTTCAGTTACTCCATCAATGACTCTATCAATTGGAATTTCGTTTAACACGCAAGATCGCGCTGCGTTGCTGATCTTCGCTGTACGCATAATCCACGCGGCCACCCGATACTTTGCCCAGCACAATCATGTTGGTAGTAATCGCGTCGTGATCTTGCGCTGAAAAAGGTCGCTCGTAGCTGGTCACCACGCCTTGATATCTGAAATTTAAATTCTCTAATGACGTTCGAATAGCATCGCCATCCAATGTTTTTGACTGACGAATCGCATGGGCCAATATATGCATTCCATCGTAACCTTGAGCCGCACTCATAGGAGAAGGAATCAAATCAGTTTTAAAGGCACGATGGTAGGCCAGTAAAAAACTGTTCTTAGTCGTTGAGCCTGCATCTTGTATGAAGGTTTGCGGCATCAGTGCACCATCACCCGCCGGTCCTGCTGCATCAATAAAATTTCGCATCGAGAGTGTCCAACTACCTAGCAATGGAACGCGCCAACCTGAAGCCTGTACACCACGCGCAATATGCGCTAGCTCGGGACCAATTCCCCACATCACCAACGCCGATGCTCCGGCTGCACGCGCCCGTTTTATTAGTCCACTCATATCCGTGTCACCCACTTTAAAGCGAAATTCACCCACTACGTCTAGCCCAGCGAGTCGTGCCTGTTCAGCGAAAGCCGCAACACCACTGTCACCATAAGGCGTGGTATCCGCCATTAAAGCAATCCGAATAAGTGATCTGCGTTTCAAGTCGGCGGCAAGTACTTTGGCTTCGAGATCAAGCGTCGGCGAAACACGAAAGATAAAATTCACCTTTTGAGCCGGCGGAGAAAATTTACGTGTCAGTGCTGGCCCTGTAGACACCGCAACCACCAGCGGAATTTTTGCCTTTTGGTAGTAGTCAATTGATGCAAGACCCACACCGGTATTGACGATACCTATGGTGGCGATAACTTTTAAGCGGGTCAGCTCATCAGCTATTTTGCCGCCTGTTTCATTGTTAGCAGTGTCATCGCGTTCAATGAGCTCTATAGGCAAACCATTAATGCCGCCTGAACTGTTGATTTCTTCAACAGCAAGTCTTACTCCATTGCGCATACTCTCGCCCATGGGACTAGACCCTCCGGTAAAAGGCCCACTAAGCCCAATACGGATCGATTGAGCTTGAATTTCTGTAAAGAGGCATGCCAGACAAATGATCAACAAAAATTTTGTTAAGCCAAGGCGTCGATTAATAAAACGGTAGTAAGCATCCAAAGCAGTCTCCTTGTTGAATGAATGCCGCATTTCATGCCATCGCTACCTTGCTGTCTATACTTACCTAGTATTTGTGGCGCAGATCACACCGAGTGCTGCACTTGAGGCCTGAAATAAAAAAAGCCCGCAGGGTATGCGGGCTTTAGTATCGAACGACGATCTTTTTATGAAGGACGCTTCATAGTGCAAGAAGTCGGCTGCGCGGCTACATAGGGATCAACCTTTTGATCTGTGCGCCAGCCGTAGCCAGTATTTTCCTGATCAAACTTCACTGTCTTACCATTCGTTTTTACCCAAGTAGTCACATACAGCGGTTGTTGCAACTGGTGATCCGTCTTACGCATCTCCACCTCACCATTCAGGCTTTTGAATTTTTGCCCTTCCATTGCGAAGGCAACTTTAACCGGATCTGTCGATTTTGCCTGATTAACACCTTTAGCAAGTAGCTGTATGCCTGAGTAGGTTGTTACAGCGTACAAATCATCATTGAATTTCTTTTTAAATTCTTCAATGATTTCTTTGCCAGCATAGGTTTCATTGTTGACGTTCCATGTGCCTACGTAGCGCACATGGTTAGCCGCTGCCGCACCCATCACCGTAGGAACACCCGTGGTGTAACCGTAATAGGTATAAAACTGCGCTTTTAGATCGGATTCGCGTGCGGCTTTAACCAGCAACGCCAAATCCGAACCCCAGTTGCCAGTAATTACCGTGTCAGCGCCGCTGGCACTAATCTTCGCTACGTAGGGTGCGAAATCTTTTACGCTGCCAATCGGATGTAAATCATCGCCGACGATTTCGATATCCGGACGTTTGCGCTTGAGATATTCCTTAGCAGCGCGAGTTACTTGCTGACCGTGTGCATAGTTTTGACCAATGATGTAGACCTTTTTAACAGTCTTATCGGCTGCTAGGTAGGTGGTCATCGCTTCCATTTTCATATCGGAATTCGCATCCAACCTGAAATGCCAAAAACTGCATTTGCTATTGGTGAGATCAGGATCCACAGCCGCATAATTTAAGAAGACGATTTCTTTACCCGGATTGCGTTCGTTATGCTTATTAATAGCATCGATCAACGCACCCGCGGCACCGGAACCATTGCCTTGAACAATATAGCGATAACCTTGATCAATCACCGTTTTTAAAACTGTCAAGGATTCTTGCGGACTTGCTTTGTTATCAAAGCCAGTGACTTCAAAGGTATGACCGGGTGCCCATTTTTCTCTGTTCGCAACGTCTGCAACCAGTTGAAAACTATGGAAGGTATTTTGGCCTACCGGCGCAAATGGACCTGACAAGGGGTCGATGAATGCAATTTTTATGTTCTCTGCAATAACCGATGACGATGCCAGAGCAAGCAATACACCTGCCGATGCCAACGATTTACGAATTCGAGTCGCCATACATGTTCTCCCTCAGTCCATTAAATTTATTATCAAATTTCTCAGTGCAACCAGTATCAAACTTCCAGCCATTCTTTGCGTACGATAGCATTTTCTCGTAGCTGTGCTGGTGTACCTTCAAAAACAATCGTACCTCGACCCATAACGTAGACACGCTCTGAAATTTTCATAGCGATATCCAGCTTCTGTTCAACTAGTAAAACAGAAATACCACGCGCTTTAAGTGCTAGCAGATACTCTGCTACCAGCTCTACAATTTTGGGCGCCAATCCCTCGGTCGGTTCGTCAATCATAATCAGATCCGGATCACCCATCAGAGTTCGGCACAAGGTTAGCATTTGCTGCTCCCCGCCCGAAAGTACGCCGGCTTGTGTGTGCTGACGTTCACGTAAGCGTGGAAACATCTGATACATATCATCGATAGACCAGCGAGATACGTTTGTTTTTTTCTCACCCAGTAGCAGGTTTTGCTCGACTGTCAGTGTAGGAAAAATATCGCGACTCTCAGGAACATAACCTAAACCTTTATGAGCAATACGAAAAGCAGGTAAACCCAAAATTTGTTCGTCATTGAATACAACTGACCCAGTAGCATCCAGTTGTCCCATCACGGCTTTCACTGTAGTGGAACGCCCAACACCATTACGGCCCAGCAGACTAACAATCTCACCACGCCCAACGCGGAGGTTAACGCCATGCAGAACATGGCTTTTGCCATAAAAAGCGTGCAGATCACGAACCTCTAACAAATCGCTCACAGCACCTCCTGATCAGGTGCATGGCTACCGAGATAAGCTTCCTGAACTTTGGCATTCTCGCGAATCGCCGCTGGCGTGTCACAGGCAATCACTTCGCCATACACAACCACTGCAATTCTGTCGGCCAAACCAAACACAACGCTCATGTCATGTTCGACCATGAGCAGGGTTTTATCTTTCGTTACCTTAGAAATTAAATTAACTGCTGCATCGGATTCGGATCGACTCATACCGGCTGTTGGCTCATCTAGCAAAATCACCTCCGCACCACCAGCGACCGTAATACCTATCTCTAAAGCGCGTTGCTCGGCATACGTTAGTAAACCCGCCGGCGTATCGCGTCGCCAGGTAAGGCCAATGGATTCCATAACGTGCTCGGCGTGGGTACGAGCATCTTTTAAGGCACTTAATTTATGCCAAAACGAATAGCGATAACCCAGCGACCACAACACCGCACAGCGCAAATTTTCAAATACCGACAAACGATGAAATATATTTGTGATCTGAAAGCTACGCGACAAGCCTAAACGATTAATTTCGTAGGGCGCTAATCGTTGAATAGCTTGACCATTTAACAAAATGTCTCCGCTAGTCACGCCAAAACGGCCTGATATCAAATTAAATAGGGTTGATTTACCCGCGCCATTGGGGCCGATAATAGCTAGTCGCTCACCTTTATTCACAGCCAGATTAACGCCACGAATAATCTCTACACTACCAAATTGTTTGCGAACATCTCGCAACTCTAGCGCGGGCACACTCATCGACCACTCCCTGCAACTCGGCGTTCTATTTCTGCATTAGCTTCATCCCATGCATCCATGAACGGTGCACGGCTACGAATAAACAAAATAATACCGGCGATGAACGCGACGGCAGCGATCAACCATCCGATAGGTTGGGCCGTATCGATTTGCGCACCAAATAATTTAATCGTGGTTCCCTGCGCTGATTCTAGCGATAAGTGATATGTCATTTCTATCAACATCACAACGCCAAAAAATAGTAGCAAGCCAGCCGATGTGACCTTCAGCATGGAAGGAAGCAGAGGCATGAATAGTCGATTTACCATCAAGCGGAAATTCATCATGATGATGCTGGCTAAACCACCAGGGGCATACATCACCATCAAAATGAAAAATAAACCAAGATAGAGTAACCACGCTTTGGTAATTTCAGAGAGCATCACGGTCAGAAGCACACCGATGATTGCGCCCAACAGAGGGCCAAAGAAAAATCCTATGCCGCCGATAAAGGTAAACAACAACACAGCGCCTGAGCGGGCTGCACTGACGTTTTCTGCGCTGACAATCTCAAAATTGATCGCTGATAATCCACCCGAAATTCCCGCGAAAAATCCTGACAAAATCAGCATCAGATAACGAACGCGCTGAGTGTCGTAACCAATGAATTCTGCACGCTCAGGATTATCACGAACAGCGTTCGCGATGCGACCCAGAGGGGTGTGAGAAATAGCAAACATAGCGACAGTACTGATGAACAGCCACGCAGCAATCAGGTAATAGACTTGAATTTGCGGACCAAAACTTACGCCCATCAATGCTTTACCAAACACGCGATTGCCTGAAACACCGCCCTCACCGCCAAAGAATCCGGGGAACATGAGCGAGCAGGCAAACACGAGCTCAACAATGCCCAGCGAGATCATAGAAAACGTTGTGCCAGACCGTTTAGTGGTGACGTATCCAAACAAAATACCAAACGTTAATCCAGCGATGCCACCGACTAAAGGTACCAGTGACAAGGGAATGAAAAATGTATCACTAGCTGAAAGATTGATGGCATGAATCGCAAAAAAAGCACCCAAACCAGAATACACCGCATGACCAAACGACAGCATGCCGCTTTGACCTAGCAACATGTTGTAGGACAAAGCAAAAATCATGATGGTGCCCATCAGCGAGAGCAGCGACAGACTGCCACCCGAACTAAACAGTATCGGTGCCAAAATCAACAAGGCGATAAAACCAGTCCACACAAACCAACGGCCGGTGTTGATGGGTGAGTAGCTAATAGTATGCAGACTCATGATCAGCTTTCCCTCGTGCCGAGCAAACCTTTAGGCCGGAAGATCAGCATCAACACTAAAAGCATGTAAGGCAGGATAGGCGCAACTTCGGCCAGCGTGAGAGAGAGCAAGCGATAGACTGGGAATTCTGGGCTAACTGAAAGTCCTAGTTTTGTCAGTGCAGTCAGCACCGACCAATCAAGCGCGACGGCAAAGGTTTGTATCATGCCGATTAAAATCGATGCCAGCAACGCACCTGCCAGCGAGCCCATACCGCCGACCACTACCACCACAAAAATAATACTGCCTACAGTAGCGGCCATCGCAGGTTCAGTCACAAACGCATTACCACCGATAACACCGGCCAAACCTGCCAACGCGCATCCGCCACCAAACACCAACATGAACACTCGCGGAACATTGTGACCCAACGCTTCGACTGTCTCTGGATGCGTCAATGCCGCCTGAATCACTAAACCAATGCGAGTACGTGTTAATAACAGCCAGATCGCTACCAGCATTAACAAAGCCACTAGCATCATAAACGCGCGATACATCGGAAACGCTAACGCGTACAAGGTGAACAAAGGACCATCTAGTTCAGGCGGAATGGGATAAGGCACCGCAGCCCTGCCCCAGATTAACTGTACCAACTCAACCATCACATACGATAAACCAAAGGTGAATAGCAATTCAGAGACGTGGCCATGTTTATGCACCGCGCGTAGACCGATACGCTCAACTGCCGCACCGGCCAGACCGACGATCAACGGAGCAATAACTAAAGCAGGCCAAAAGCCGATGGTTTTGCTAATCGCAAATCCCAAGTAAGCGCCCATCATATAAAAACTGGCATGCGCAAAATTGAGCACACCCATCATGCTGAAGATAAGTGTTAAGCCCGACGACAGCATGAACAACAGCAAGCCGTAGCTCAATCCGTTGAGTAATGAAATTACAGTAAATTCCACGTACAAGCCTCATTAGTTTTCAACAGTGGTTTACGCATGCTCAGGCCGTTGGCAACTTGTAATCGCGGTAGGTTTCCCGAATTTTATTTTTTAAAATTTTTCCGGTCGCACCTAGCGGCAAACTGTCAGCGAACACCACATCATCCGGCGTCCACCATTTGGCAATTTTCCCGTCATAAAATTTCAACATATCGTCTTTAGTCACATCCATACCAGGCTTTTTCACTACGACGAGTAATGGACGCTCATCCCATTTCGGATGAAACACACCAATGCAGGCCGCCTGTAAAACAGCAGGATGCGCAACAGCGATATTTTCAAGATCAATACTACCTATCCACTCACCACCTGACTTGATTACGTCCTTGCTGCGATCAGTGATCTGCATATAGCCTTCTTCGTCGATCACGGCCACATCGCCGGTCGGGAACCAGCCGTGCTCAAGAACATCGCCACCTTCATTTTTGAAATAGGCTTCAATCACCCACGGGCCTCTGACCAAAAGATTTCCATAAGTCTTGCCATCCCATGGGAGTTCATGCCCATCGTCATCCACAATTTTTAAGTCAACGCCAAAAATCGCACGTCCCTGCTTTTCTAAAATTGATTGCTTAGCCTCTTCAGACAAATTCACATGTTTACCGGTCAGCGTGCACGATGTGCCCAATGGCGACATCTCCGTCATACCCCAGGCATGCACTACGTCGACGCCATACTCATGACGGAAGGTTTTCATCATCGCGGGTGGGCAAGCAGAGCCACCAATGACGGTACGTTTAAAGGTAGAGAATTTCAGATTGTTTTGGCTGACATGCGACAGTAAACTGAGCCAGACCGTGGGCACACCGGCTGAAAAAGTTACCCCCTCTTGCTCGAATAATTCGTAAATTGATTTTCCATCGAGTGCAGGCCCTGGAAAAACTAGCTTAGCGCCTGTCAGCATCACCGAATACGGTAAACCCCAAGCATTCACATGGAACATGGGAACCACGGGCAACACCACATCACGCGCCGATACATTTAATGCGTCGGGTAATGCAGAGGCATACGAGTGCAGCATGGTTGAACGATGCGAGTACAGCGCACCTTTAGGATTACCCGTGGTGCCCGAGGTGTAACAAAGACTTGAGGCTGAATTTTCATCAAACAGTGGCCATTCGTATTCATCGCTGCAATCGGCGATTAAATCTTCGTAGCACATTAAGTTAGGAATTTTTGTATCAGCAGGCATGCGATCGCGATCGCACAGCATGACGAAACCTTTAATCGTTTTGCACATTGGTGCAACTGCTTCGACCACCGGTAAAAAATTCAAATCAAAAAACAGATAAAGATCTTCTGCATGATTTGCAATGTAGGCTATTTGTTCAGGATGCAAGCGCGGATTAATCGTGTGCAGCACTGCACCCGATCCCGACACGGCGTAATACGCTTCAAGATGGCGATAACCATTCCACGCGAGGGTAGCCACACGGTCACCCATCTTCACACCTAATGTAGTGAGTGCATTGGCTAACTGTTTGGAGCGCTTGTGACAATCACTATAGGTATAGCGATGAATATCACCCTCTACGCGGCGCGAAACGACTTCAATGTTCCCGTAATACCTATCCGCATGTTTGATCAAACTAGAAATGAGTAGTGGCTGGCTCATCATGCGGCCCATTAGTGGGCTCTTGGGGTACTGCGCCATGGTGTCTCCTGATTATTTTATTTATTTAATGCAATTTTTTACAGCGCGATTCTTGTGCGCGGATTATCTGTCCGTCAACGAATTTTCATAGTGCGCTGCAACAAAAAATGATGGGATCTTCAAAGCTCACAGAAATTTGCCGGCTTGCCCAGTGTTCGGTGAGCTACGGACTTCTCTGTCAAAATGCAGGTCATATCATGTTGTCGTAGGCACATAGCGTCGTCTAATCGCCATTTAATGTATTGCCTTAAATCATCGTAACAGAACCGTAAGATGAATTCTCCTGAAAACCCAGTTGGTACGGGCCATTTGCTCAACGAGCTTGATTGGGCTTGCAGTTTTGCCAGTCTGCCGAGCGGGTTTTATACAAAACTGACTCCTACACCACTACCCAATCCCTATTTAGTTAGTGTCAGCCGCAAAGCAGCCGAATTAATCAAACTTAATCCCTCCGAATTTGCAAGTGACGCTTTTGTGAGCGTTTTTTCGGGTAATGCCGTGCCCTCTGGTTCCGAGCCACTCGCCGCTGTGTATTCAGGCCATCAGTTTGGCGTGTGGGCGGGCCAACTCGGTGATGGCCGTGCCATCTTGCTGGGAGAAGCACCAGCGCCGTCCGAGCCGTCAGGCACGCTGGAACTGCAGCTCAAAGGTGCTGGTATGACGCCTTACTCACGCATGGGCGATGGCCGCGCGGTTTTACGTTCATCGATTCGGGAATTTCTCTGCTCTGAAGCTATGGCTGGTTTGGGAATTCCTACGTCTCGTGCACTTTGCATTGTGGGCTCAGATAAGCGCGTCTTGCGCGAAATGCCTGAAACAGCCGCTGTTGTCACCCGAATGGCGCCTAGCTTTGTACGATTTGGTTCGTTCGAACATTGGTTTTATAACGACAAGCCGGCTGAACTCAAACAACTCGCTGACTATGTTTTGGAAAAAAGCTATCCCGAGTTACGTGAATCAGCCAATCCCTACCAGGCGCTTTTGCGCGAAATTACGCATCGCACCGCCGAACTGGTCGCGCAATGGCAGGCCGTTGGCTTTATGCATGGCGTACTCAACACTGACAATATGTCGATACTGGGGCAGACGCTGGATTACGGCCCCTTCGGTTTCATGGAGGCCTATGACCCTGCGCATATTTGCAATCACACCGATCAACAAGGTCGTTACTCGTATCGCATGCAACCACGCATTGGTGAATGGAATTGCTATGCCTTAGGTCAGGCTATGGTTTCACTGATTGGCAGCGTAGAAGAAACACAAGAAGCTCTGTCGGTATACACGCCCTCGTTTGATCGCAAAATGGCGGCACTTTGGAATGCCAAGTTAGGATTGCGTTCAATTGAGTCAGGCGATTCAGAATTGGTAGAATCACTTCTCACGATTTTGGCGAGCAGCCGAGTTGATTTCTCTTTATTTTTCCGACGCTTATCGTCGCTAAATGTAGATAATCCATCGCTGGATAGCAAAATACGCGATCTATTTCTTGATCGAGCGGCATTCGATGCCTGGGCAATAAACTATCGCCAACGCTTAACTCGTGAATCCAGTGTTGATGCGGTGCGTAAAGCCGCGATGGATAAAGTTAATCCTAATTACGTTCTCCGCAATTACTTAGCTCAGGTCGCGATTGAAAAAGCGCAGGAAAAAGATTTTTCAGAAATTGAAAAACTTCTCACTCTGCTAGAAAATCCATTTGATGAACATCCTGATTACCAATCATATGCGGAGTTACCACCGGATTGGGCGGCCGATATTGAAGTGAGCTGTTCATCCTAAGCGGCATCTAACCTTTTACTTATTTTCCTTAATTACGAAAACTATATGAGTACTAAAAAAGTCGTTCGTAGTGATGCAGAATGGAAATCCATGCTAGATCCCATGGAATATCAAGTCACGCGCCATGCGGCAACTGAGCGCGCATTTACCGGACGGTATTGGGATCACCATGAACACGGCGTTTACCATTGCGTCTGTTGCAGCACCCCGCTATTTGAATCCGATACCAAATTTGATTCAGGCTGTGGTTGGCCTAGTTATTTTCGCGCGATTAATCCTGAGAATGTTTCAGAACGCATAGATCGCACCCACGGCATGGTGCGCACAGAAATTTTGTGCAACGTCTGCGATGCGCATCTGGGCCATGTATTTCCAGATGGCCCACCACCCACTGGCCTACGTTATTGCATTAACTCAGCGTCGCTGCGATTTACTCCCGGCGCCTGACTGATACTAGGATTTCCATGAAACTTTTGTTCGACTTGTTTCCCGTTATTCTGTTTTTCTTGGTATTCAAGATTGCAGGTGCCAACCCCGAAGCTGCACAAAACTTTGGTAATACTTATTTATCGGGACTCGTCTCGGGCGGCGAGGTTAGCCTAACCCAAGCACCGATCCTGCTGGCAACCGCAGTCACCATACTTGCCACCATCGCGCAAATCGTTTTGCTGCTAGTGCGTCGTCAACGAGTAGACACTATGCTTTGGGTATCTTTAGTGATCATCGTATTTTTTGGTGGTGCCACCATTTATTTTCATGATGA
>JBEGSP010000327.1:0-18726 GCA_041179845.1 Pseudomonadota bacterium | reverse complement strand
TTCGCTTGACACCTCTCGCTAGCAGCGTATCTGTGATGGCGGTGATGTGCCCCTTCCGCACATCTTCAACTGCCAAGTGGCCGACTTGAGGCAAGACATCCTTCTGGAACATACGCCGGATTTCTTTACCGCCATCCTTGCGCCGAATAAGCTCGACCGTAGCCCAGCGCTCAAAGAGATCGGAGACGGTAATGCGCGCTTGTTGAGTCTCAACATGGGCAATACGTAACTGAGCCTTGGCGACGGCTTCTGCCTGCTCTGCCTTTTTGTCTAACTGAGCTATCTGTTTTTCTTTGTTGGGATCTTTGCCCGCGGCGAGTAGTTGTCGAGCTCTGTCGCAACGATCTCTGATTTCCTTCAGCGACTTTGCAGGCCAAGTTCCGCAAGTGTGGTCATTCAATTTGCCATCGAAGCGGTAGCGCCATCGGAACATGACGGTGACGCCTTCTCCGCTCCGTTTAACGAGTCCGTAAAGCGAGTTCTCGTCCGCTAAACGAGCACCAATATCGACAGCGGTAAGGCTCACAAGTTTCTTTACTGTTAACTTCGCCATTCTCACCCCCGAAAAAATGCCCAACAAAGTGCCCAACAAATTGGCTGGCTCTGGTTGGATTATAGCGGACAAGTCTGGATGAGAGTATAAATTTAGTCCATTTAAAACAATGACTTACTTATTTAAATCGGATTTTTACGGACAGTATTGGAGATTAAATTACCTTTATGGGGTGCAAGGGGTAGCGAGTTCGAATCCCGCCGCCCCGACCAATCAAATCAAACAAAAAGGCCAGTCTTTATTTGCACTTACAAATCATCTACCCGCTCTGCTACAAAATAAAGTAGCTCGTATCAAGCGAGGTCATTGTAGGTAAGCTAAGCGTAAATTCTGCAGCAACATCAAAATCATTACTTGCATAAAGAACTCCGTTATCAAACCACAGAGCGCCATTTGCATTTGCAGTAGAAAGATTTGATAGGCCTCCAATAAAGGTAAAGGCATCATTTTTAGTACCACCTGCCATTGCATCAATAGCTGATAGATCTATTTTGTCGCTACCGTCAAAGTCGTGCAGGACATCGCGTTTAGTAATGATTAATCCACTGTCTGCGAATGACTTGTAGACAAATGTATCGCTTCCGCCTCCACCATACAACTCATCTTTGCCGCCACCGCCTTGAAGAAGGTCATCACCATCATTACCAAATAGCGTATTGAAACCTGCGTTGCCAATCAACGTATCAGACCCACTTCCGGATTGAATGATTTCAAAACCAGTAAATTTATCTATACCTATCTGTGTTGTATCACCATTGATCAGTCCCGCTAGCCCTCTGGCCATATCAATGTTTACGGCATCAGATAGTCCGGAAAAATCAAGCGTGTCTGAACCTGCACCACCGTTATAGAAATCATTACCAGCGCCATCTTGACCAGCGATAACAATATCCTTCCCTGCACCACCATCGACTGAGTCTATTCCACTACCACCCACCAAGGTGTCATCATCTGCACCTCCAGATATTTTGTCATTGCCTTCTCCGCCCTCAATTCGATCAAATCCAGCACCACCAGAGAGCACATCATTACCGGTTTCACCATAGAGTTGATCATCACCGATATCGCCTGATAAAGCGTCGTTTCCTAAGCCACCATGCAGATCATCAACTCCACTTCCACCTGCGAGAGAGTCATTACCATCATCGCCATACAGTGAATCGTCACCATCTCCGCCGGAAATGCGATCTGTACCAAGCCCGCCAAATAAGTCGTCTGAACCTACTCCGCCTGATAGGCTGTCATTACCTTCATCGCCATATAAATCGTCATCGTCAACGTCGCCACTCAAGGTATCGTTACCGATGCCTCCATGGATCTCATCTGATCCATTCCCACCAAAAATGCTGTCATGACCATCTTCTCCATACAAGTGATCGGATCCATTACCGCCTGAAAAACGGTCATGCCCAGATCCACCGCGGTGATCATCATCATCGTCGGATCCATCCCAACGAGCATTGCTAGCCTTTGCAACGACTGCAGGAGTGGAAGTGGTTCCAGATAGGCTGTTATCTACATACGCAGATGACGTTCGTACGCTACGAGTTTTATATTCTTTATCGTCATCGTCATCATCATCTATTTCGCGCTTCTCATTTTTGCTCACGGTTTGCCCCTTAGCAAGTTAAGTTCCAATAAGAAAAATTTTACTCTTGGGCAATTTTTCAAACCATGATCCAAGTCAAGTAATTACATAAGCCTTTGATTGCTTCTCACTAATCTCAGCAAACTCCGCAACTGATACTTTGAGTATCGGTAATTCGTCATGGGCTCTGACTGGCCGATACCACTAGGCCGTAAAGTCCCCTGAACGATAATAAGTTATCTATATGAAAACATTAAAGCTCCGTAATAATAAAATAGATTTCATATAAGAAATTATGAGCAAAAAAGCAGCCCCTAAAAGTGATATTTACTGCATGTTTCTGGTGAATTTTTTCCGAAAGACCCTATAATTAGCAGTTCCTAAAAAGGTTGCCTCAATGCAACCAAACAACAAAACGGGGGAACAGCATGCAGTTGATGTGGGTGTCCGGTCCAACCGGCCATGTGCGGACTATTTCGATCACAGCGCGAAAAGTGCTGATCGGAACATGCGCTATGGCGTTCGCGTTGGTCGCCACGGGCTTCCTCCTCTATCTGGTCGGATTTAAAATCGCAATCGAGGTGAGGCCTGAACTGGCACGCAGCCTTGGCGGTGTCACTACGCAAGCCGAACAACACCGCATGGAATCTGTTTATCGCGACCGACTCGCTAAGCTCCAAGACATGCTCGATTCCACTGCACGCGATATTCGTCAGCTGCAAGCCTTAAAGAACCGTTTCATGGAACTAGCAACTCCTGCCACGATGCGCGAAAAACGCAGCATTAATGAAGATGGTAAAGGTGGTCCACTCCTACCGACCTCTCATCCTGGTCAAGATATTCGCCAACCGTTGTCACATGCGTTTGACGAAGCAACCGAAGAATTTGTTCAATTTCAAAATATCGTAAGCTCGATGCCCAAGGATTGGGATCGCCAATTGCTATGGCTGCAAACTCTACCTACGGGTGTTCCAATCGGTGGCGACTTTAAGGTCACAAGCGGCTTTGGCATGCGCAATGATCCATTTACCGGAACGCTTGCCCGTCATGAAGGGTTAGATTTTACTGCCGTCAGCGGTACCCCTATCCTGGCTACTGCCGATGGCACAGTGACTCGCTCAGGCTGGGAAGACACGTACGGCAATATCGTTGAAGTAACACATGCTGAGGGTTTCATGACGCGTTATGCTCATATTAGCAAGCGCCACGTCACCGAAGGCCAATCAGTGAAACGTGGTCAAAAAATCGCCGATGTGGGTAGTACAGGCCGTTCTACTGGCCCGCATCTGCATTACGAAGTCTTCCGCTATGGGCGAGTACTCAACCCCATACAGGTTCTACCACTCGGAAATAGTTGATCCAGCTTCAGCGGCTCAGGTCCAACGAATCACGTCTCAAAAAATACCAAGTCGGCCCAGCTCGGATCGCGTTATATTGCAGGTATTAATGGCTGCGCGACCAGTGCAATGGAGAGTACGATGTTCCGCAAGATGAAACAAAACAAGTTACTACCTACTCAGGAGAAGTTTGACACCCTGATTGGTGCGACCACAGAGATTTATGGTCGATTAGTGTTGCTCGATAGCGTACGAATTGATGGCAAGGTCGTTGGTAATATCGAGACTGCCAAAGATAAAAAAGTGACCGTTGCGATTGGTCGCTCTGGCGAAGTCTCCGGCGACGTCACTGCTCACCGGGTCATGGTGGCTGGAAAAATCGAAGGTAATATTTACGCCACTGAGCGCGCTGAGTTTCATAAAGATTCTGAAGTTCGTGGTGACATCACCTACGGCACCATAGGCGTAGAACATGGCGCAAAACTATTGGGCTTAGTGATCCAGACTCAAAACAATGCGGCTACAGCGACTGACGCACAAGCAGTGATCAAATTGGCTCAAGAAAAGAAATAACTCACTGATTCATCGTAAAAAATTCCTATAAAAAAAGCCGCCTTATCAGGCGGCTTTTTTTGTAGTGATTCCAGCTT
The DNA here is from genome assembly GCA_041179845.1 of Pseudomonadota bacterium. Classification (GTDB taxonomy): domain Bacteria; phylum Pseudomonadota; class Gammaproteobacteria; order Burkholderiales; family Burkholderiaceae_D; genus Pernthalerella. Next base: position 14,598 of record JBEGSP010000327.1, on the reverse strand, counting down.
AGGGCTTTTTCTTGAGCTCGCCCTTAACCACACCACCTCGTTGGATAGTAATGCTCTTGAAGCTTACTTTACCATCGACCACGGCGCGACTGCCAATCGTGAGATCACGACAGTCCAACGCGCCGGAGAAATTACCTTTGACGTTCATCGTGTCGCACGTCACATTGCCATCCAAAACACCCGATACCCCGATCTGGATAGAGTGCAGAGACAACGTACCACGCACCGTGCCATCAATGGTCAGATAACCACTGGAGCGAATTTCACCAATGAATTCAAAGCCTTCGCTAATAATCGAAGGTTTGAGGTTATTCACGGAAGGTTTTGCAACACCGCCGTTACCGTTAGCATACTGAGCCTGATCAGAATCGGACGCTTGCATGTCCGGTTCTACTTGAATAATGGGCTCGTTAGGTTCGGGACTGACCTCACTGATGGAGGTTTCCGGTCTGCCCTTCTCGTCGTTTCGTCTTTTGTTGAACACGTGTCAACCCTCTAAGTCAGTTGGAGCCAGAGGACGTGGAAGGGCTACCATCTCCGTCGATCTTCTGCAGCGAACCTTGCAAATCGCCGCCCTTCTCGATTTCAATCTCTGCGTACTGCACAGATCCTAGTGCCTTGCCAGTCGAACGAATAAACAGCGATTTTTTGGCTGTCAGCGTGTCGTGAATTTCGCCACGCAGATCAATAATATCTGCAGTTACTTTACCCTTAATCACTCCAGAGCTAGCAACAATAAGTTCCCTTGCAGTAATTTCACCTTCAATGCTGCCGGATACTGACGCGATGTCAGGCACCACGAACGTGCCATTCAAAACTACACCCTCGCCCACCGTCAAACATCCGCTTTGATTTGAATCTGCCAACAGGGCCTCCCAGATTTCAGGTGATAAAAATTCGTAAAACTTGCAAAGATCAACAAGGAGAAAAAGAATTATCTAACGTAGTTCTTAAGCGTTAACCTTGTTTTTATATCTTACAAGAAATTATACTGTGAAATATTCCAAATATCGCCAAAAATTGCAATACTTTTAGGAAATTTTCAGTATTGCAAGCTTGCATAGATGCAATATCTTAACAGTGTACTAAATATTTGCCAACTTAAACAGATTTCAATTTAAAAATAATTCAGCAAATTTGACTATTATGTTATTATTAAAACAACTAATTTGATTGCCTGATAGTCGTATTCATACTTGCATGGCGAATTTCTCAGTAAACCATTTAAAAATCAGTAGCTTATTGATACAACCCATACTGAATCAGTTTTAGCTTAGCGATAAAAGACTTAGGTCTTATATGAAAAAATTATTGTTATCATTCCAAATAATGATTTGCCTTATATATTGCGAAGCAGCATAATCCAGACGTCTCCTCTATATCTCCTCCTCTGATATAGATTTATAGCCCGCTTTGTAAGCGGGCTTTTTTTTCGCCTGTGCGGCAAATCAAATGAAGGAAATGCCCTTATCAGGCAATGAAGTCAGGCTCTCAGTAAAACCAAGATGCCTTCAAGCTCAACTCGCAGAGCAGCCAAATCATTACCAACAGTTGGCGGACGAGTTAGCGGGATATCGGGAACCGATGGACGTGAATCGAGTTTGTTTCGAGCACCGCTGATAGTGAAGCCCTGCTCGTACAACAATTCTCTTATACGACGTATCAGCAGCACTTCATGATGTTGGTAATAGCGGCGGTTACCGCGGCGCTTGACTGGCTTTAGCTGCGTAAACTCCTGCTCCCAGTAACGCAATACGTGCGGCTTTACACCGCACAGCTCACTTACTTCACCAATAGTGAAATAGCGCTTTGCCGGAATCGGAGGCAAAGGGGCCAGCAGGGGCTTGGCTGCGCGGTCGTTCATAGAAACGGTGATTATTAACCAGCATGCACAGATGAACGCCGAGTGGCGCTGTCAACCATGGCTTTTAGCTTCTGGCTCGCATGAAAGGTAACAACACGGCGGGCACTGATAGGAATTTCCTGACCCGTCTTAGGATTTCGACCTGGACGCTGTGGTTTGTCACGCAGCTGAAAATTACCAAAACCAGAAAGCTTTACCGACTCGCCGCGTTCAAGCGCATCACGAATCTCTTCGAAAAACGTTTCCACCATATCCTTGGCTTCACGTTTATTCAGACCTACTTGCTCAAACAGCATTTCAGCAAGTTCGGCTTTAGTCAGGGTCGGCAGTTCTTTTTCTGCTGCTGCATTTTCTTGAGACGCCAGCAAAGCGCGGCCAAGATCAGCGGCAACAACGGACTCCATTTCGACAGGATTGCTGTGGTTCATGATGTGTTTTTTTAAGTCAATCCGGCGTGCTTATTTGCGTAATGTCGCCCCAAGCTTTTTGTTGACAACATCAATAAACGCGCCTAAAGCAGCGTCAATAGCGTCGTCTTGCAGGGTGCTTTGAGTATCTTGCATGGTAATGCGGAAAGCAAGACTTTTTTCGTCCGGAAGCAGTCCTTTTCCACGATATTCATCAAATAAAACAATATGTTGCATGATTCGACAGACTTGACTTTCTGTTCGCTGCTCATCAAATACATCAAAAATACTTTGCACATTTAATGACTGTTTGACAAGCAATGCCAAATCCCGTGTGACGGCAGGGAATTTCGAAATCTCCGCATATACCGGCACAGCTTTGTTTTGCAGAAAATGAGCGTCTACCTCAAACAAAACCGGCGCCAAAGGCAATTCCAAACTTTGCTGTAAACGAGGGTGCAACTCGCCAATAAAGCCCACCGGCGCACCATCAACCAAGACCTGAGCTGATCGACCGGGGTGCAACGCAGGATGAGGCATCGGCGCAAAATGCAGCTTTTGAGGTGCGCATAAAGCTTCAAGGTCCGCTTTGATATCAAAAAAATCCACGCTGCGGGCTTCATGCCCCCATTGCTCATTCACTACAGGACCATAAGCAATCGCTGCTACATGTTTAGATTGTTGAATACCTGCCACCGTTAACGGACCATCAACGACATGGCTGTCATTGTTGAAGACCGCACCCACCTCAAACACGCGAACGCGGGTTGCTTTACGGTTGATGTTGTAGCGAATATTCGCCACCAAACCACTGATCAATTGTGAACGCATCACACTCATCTGACTCGCAATCGGATTCAACAGTCGGATGGGATGTGTGTTTCCAGCAAAATCAACTTCCGCTTCAGCTTCGACAAAACTAAAGTTCACCACTTCCTGATAATCCAGGTCAGCCAGCTGTCGACGCACAGTGAACAATGAGCGGCTTTGCTCCGGCAAAATTCGAATCTGATTAGCAGCGACCGGCGGAAGTGCAGGGATATTTTCAAAACCGTGGACACGCGCGATTTCTTCGATCAAATCTTCTTCAATCTCAATATCGAAGCGATAGCTAGGGGCTGTTACTTCAAACACATCATCTTTATGCGTGTAGCTCAAACCTAAGCGCGTAAAAATTGTGGCGATCTCATCACTCGCCAACGGAATGCCGATGATCTTCGAAGCACGAGCAACGCGCAGTCGTACTGGCTTACGCTCAGGGAGCTGCGTGACCTGATCATCCACTGGGCCAACGGTAGTCTGGCCAGCCACACCACAAATCTCGACTAACAGCTGCGTAATTCGTTCGATATGCTCAACCGTCGTTGCGAAATCAACGCCACGCTCAAAACGATGCGCTGCATCAGTAGAAAAATTATAGCGACGCGCTCTACCCTGAATAGCATTCGGCCACCAGAAAGCCGCTTCTAAATAAATATTCGTGGTCTCGAGCGAAACCGCCGTCGCGTCACCACCCATAATCCCCGCGAGTGACTCAACATGCTTTTCATCAGCGATCACACCTACCCAATCATCAATCTCAACGGTCGTCCCATTCAACAGCTTGAGCGACTCGCCTTTACGACCCCAACGCACTTCGAGGTTGCCGTGAATTTTGTCCAAATCAAAAACATGGGTTGGACGACCCAACTCCAACATCACATAGTTCGATATATCAACCAGCGCAGAGATAGGTCGTTGACCGCTGCGTTCCAGACGCTGCTTCATCCATTCAGGCGTCGCTGCTTTCGCGTTCAAACCACGAATCACACGACCCGAAAAACGGCCGCAAAGATCCGGCGCACTGATGTTTACTTTTAGTGTTTCATCACTATCACTGACATACGGTTTGCAGATGGGCGGATTTAAGGCCACACCAGTTAACGCAGACACTTCACGTGCAACACCCAACACCGATAAACAATCCGCACGATTAGGGGTGAGCTTAATCGTGAATTTCAAATCATTGAGCTGCTGATAATCGCGAAAATTTTGTCCTATCAATGCGCCTTCGGCTAATTCTAATAAGCCGCCATGATCCTCAGATAGGCATAATTCACGTGCAGAACACAGCATGCCTTGTGATTCAACACCGCGCAGCTGACCCACTTTAATTTCTAAGGATTTACCATCAGCACCAGGTGGCAACTTCGCGCCTGGTAGCGCACATGGCACCTTCATACCCACGCGAACATTCGGCGCACCACACACAATCGTGAGAAGCGTTCCTGTGCCCGCATCAACTTGACAAACATTCAGTCGATCAGCATTCGGATGACGAGTCACTTCACGCACCTGCGCCACCACCACATGAGTAAATGGCGGCGCGACCGGTTCGACCTCTTCCACTTCGAGACCTGCCATTGTCAGCAAATGCGACAACTCATCCGAAGTCAGCTTAGGATTGACTAGAGTACGCAACCAATTTTCTGAAAATTGCATGGTGTGCCAGTAATGAACGGTGTCAGTTAAATTGCTTCAGAAAGCGTAAATCGCCTTCGTAGAACAGACGTAAATCATTGATGCCATAACGCAGCATGGTCAGACGCTCCAGACCCGAGCCAAAAGCAAAACCAATGAACTCTTCCGGATCTAAACCCATATTTCTTAGTACCGTTGGGTGAACCTGACCTGCGCCCGACACTTCAAGCCAACGACCTTTCAGCGGACCACTGCCAAAGGCAATATCGATCTCAGCAGAAGGCTCAGTAAAGGGAAAATACGAAGGACGAAAACGGACCTGAAGATCATCCGTTTCAAAAAAAGCTTTTACGAAATTCAGATAAACACCTTTGAGATCAGCGAAGCTGATATCCGTATCTATCCACAAACCTTCGACCTGATGAAACATCGGTGAATGCGTCGCATCGCTATCAACGCGATACGTGCGGCCCGGTGCAATCACTTTGATCGGTGGTCGATTCATGCGCGCATAGCGCACTTGCATCGGACTCGTATGAGTACGCAACAACAGCTGCTTACCGGTACTGTCTTTGCCATCGATATAAAACGTATCTTGCATCGAACGTGCTGGATGATTCTCTGGGCTATTCAACGCCGTGAAGTTAGTCCAGTCAGTTTCAATCTCTGGGCCATCAGCCACATCAAAACCAATCGATCCGAAAATGGCCTCGACTCGCTCCCACGTACGCATGACCGGATGAATGCCACCAAAACCGCGGCCACGACCCGGCAGAGTGACATCGATGGCTTCAGCATTTAATCGTGTCTGCATCTGTACATCGGCTAGCGCTTGGCGCCGAGCTGATAGCAATGACTCGATCTTTTCCTTGGCCTCATTAATGACTGCACCCTGAGCGCGACGCGCATCAGGATCGAGCTTGCCCAAGCCTTTCATCTGCTCAGTGATTAAGCCAGTCTTGCCTAGATATTTAGCCTTGGCGTTTTCCAACGCAGCAGGATCCAGAGCACCGATGAAATCGGCCTCAGCAGCGACGACGAGTTGTTCCAATGTGCTCATGGAATGTTTGGCTTGAATTATTTTTGAGTATGACGATGAAAAAATAATGGGGCATCGGTCGAAACCGCTGCCCCATCTACGTCTGTGTCACCAGCCGTCTGCGTGAGCGCTTAGCGAGAAGCGCTCGCCTCGCATCAAGCGGCGATGGTGGCCTTTACTTGATTAACGATCGCTGCAAACGCTGGCTTGTCCATCACAGCCATGTCAGCCAAGACCTTACGATCCAAACCGATCGCGGCTTTTTTCAGGCCGTTCATGAATACGCTGTATGTCAGGCCATGCTCGCGTGAAGCGGCATTGATACGCGTAATCCAGAGTGCGCGGAATACGCGTTTCTTGTTACGACGATCACGATACGCGTATTGACCAGCGCGCATGACCGCTTGTTTAGCAACGCGGTAAACGCGACTGCGACGACCGCGGTAACCCTTAGCGGCGTTTAAGACTTTTTTATGACGGGCCCGTGCTGTGACCCCACGTTTTACTCTTGGCATGGTGTGCTCCTATTGACGAGAGTGAGGTTAAGCGAAGGGCATCATTGCGCGGATAGAGTCAATGTTCGTTTCATGAACATTAGTAGCTCCGCGTAACTGACGTTTATTTTTGGTAGTTTTCTTGGTCAGAATGTGGCGCTTGAACGCTTGACCACGTTTGACCGTTCCACCTGGGCGCACGCGAAAACGCTTCTTCGCGCTGCTCTTGGTTTTCATTTTTGGCATGACACACGCTGCCCTTTCAGGCAGTTCCATTTTTTTACGATTACAGGTGGCAGCAAAACACTGCTCTTGGATGCCTGCACTCGCTTCTTATTGGCGACGGCATCGAGGCCATCGCATCCTGAGGGTTACCCCTCAAGCGACTCGCTTTTTTAGCGAGACGCGGATTCTATCAAAAATTACTTCTTCTTTTTCGGCGACAGTACCATCACCATCTGCCGACCTTCCATTTTTGGAAACTGTTCGATCTGACCGTAGGGCTCCAGATCCGCTTTCAGTCGCTCCAACATGCGCATACCGATTTCCTGGTGCGCCATTTCTCGACCTCGAAAACGCAACGTAATCTTGGTCTTATCACCCTCATCGAGGAACTTAATCAGGTTACGCAGCTTGATGTTGTAGTCACCGTCATCCGTACCGGGGCGAAATTTGATCTCTTTGACTAAGATCACTTTCTGCTTCAGCTTAGCTTCATGTGCCTTCTTTTGTTCCTGATATCTGAATTTGCCGTAATCCATCAGACGACAAACAGGTGGAACAGCGGTAGGAGCGATTTCTACCAGATCGACATTCGCTTCCTCTGCCAGACGGAACGCATCGGGGAGACTGACTATGCCCAAAGGTTCGTTATCAACACCAGCCAAGCGCACTTCAGGCGCGGAGATTTCACCGTTGATTCGGTGCGACTTATCAGTAGCTATTGCAGTATCCTCAAAAATCCAATAATTAAGCCGTGCTTCTGCTGAGAGGAAACCTGACGGCAGATCCGTCAGGCCTTGGAGGCAACCTCTTGATGAAGTCGCTCTACCAGACTATCGATACTCATTACACCGAGATCGACATTGCCTCGAGCACGCACGGCCACTGTGTTTGCATCCCGTTCCTTGTCGCCGACAACGACGATGTAAGGAATTTTTTGCATTGAATGCTCGCGTATTTTATAGGTTATTTTCTCATTGCGCAAATCAGTATGTACTCTAAACCCTTGTTTTTTCAGGTTTTGCTCAAGTTTTTGCGCATATTCAATCTGACCCTCGGAAATGTTCAAAATGCTAACCTGGCTCGGAGCTAGCCAAACTGGCAACGCACCCGCGTGATTTTCGATCAGCATGCCGATGAAACGTTCCAAAGATCCCAAAATAGCTCGATGCAACATGACCGGTACCTTACGGCTGTTATCTTCCGCCGCGTACTCAGCCTCCAAGCGCACTGGCATGGAGAAATCCACCTGAATCGTGCCGCATTGCCAAGCACGACCAATGGCATCTTTTAAGGTGTATTCAATTTTCGGTCCGTAAAAGGCGCCTTCGCCCGGCGAAATTTCGTAATGGCAGCCAGAGCGTTCGAGCGAGGTGATTAAGGCTTTTTCAGCCTTGTCCCACAAATCATCCGAACCCACACGTTTTTCTGGACGAGTAGCGACCTTGTAAATCACTTCACTAAATCCAAAATCGCGGTACACCTTCTGTAACAGGGCCGTGAATGCTACGCACTCATCAAGGATCTGATCTTCGGTACAGAAAATATGGCCATCATCTTGAGTAAAGCCGCGTACACGCATCATTCCGTGCAGTGATCCTGATGGCTCGTTTCTATGGCACTGACCAAACTCACCATAGCGCAGAGGAAGTTCGCGATACGAATGAAGATTTGATTTGAAAATTTGCACATGACCCGGGCAATTCATCGGCTTTAACGCATAGTGCCGATTCTCCGAATCCGTGGTGAACATATTGTCTTTGTAGTTATCCCAGTGCCCAGACTTTTCCCACAGCGTGCGGTCAAGAATCTGCGGTGCTTTGACTTCTTGATAGCCGTTGTCTTGATACACGCGACGCATGTATTGCTCGACCTGCTGCCATACTGTCCATCCCTTGGGGTGCCAGAAAATTAAGCCCGGCGCTTCGTCTTGAAAGTGAAACAGATCCAGCACTTTGCCCAGCTTGCGGTGATCACGTTTTTCGGCTTCTTCCAACATATGAAGATACGCCTCTTGGTCTTCTTTCTTAGCCCAAGCCGTACCGTAAATACGCTGCAGCATCTCGTTTTTTGAATCGCCGCGCCAATACGCACCGGCCAGCTTCATCAACTTAAATACCTTTAACTTACCTGTTGACGGTACGTGCGGACCACGACATAGGTCAGTAAATTTGCCTTCGCTATACAAAGACACATCTTCATTGGCGGGAATCGACTCAATGATCTCGGCCTTATAAGCTTCACCAATCGATTTGAAATACGCTACCGCTTCATCACGCGCTAAAACTTTGCGCTGCACTGGCTCATCTTTCTTTGCCAGCTCAGCCATCTTCTTTTCAATCGTTTCCAGATCTTCCGGCGTAAATGGACGCTTATACGAAAAATCGTAATAGAAACCGTTATCAACCACCGGCCCTATCGTTACCTGCGCATCTGGAAAAAGCTCTTTAACAGCATAGGCCAGCAAGTGAGCGGTCGAGTGACGTATCACCTCTAAGCCATCGGCATCTTTGTCGGTAATGATCGCTAGCTCAGCGTTCTGACTAATCAAATGTGAAGTATCAACCAGCGCACCGTCGACCTTGCCAGCGAGTGCCGCTTTGGCTAGACCAGCGCCAATTGAGGCCGCAACCTGCGCCACAGTGACGGGCGCGTCAAACTCGCGCTGCGAGCCATCGGGAAGTCGAATCGAAATCATAGTAATTCTCCTGCAAAGAATCGCCTGTTTTGAGGCATAAAAAAACGCGGGCTAGCCGCGCTTTTCTCACTGCATGGTAAAACCGAGAATCGGACTAGCGAATCAAACCAAAAAACGTGGTGCTAGTTCGCGGTGTCATAACCGTGGTGCCTTTCTCGCTCTTACAAAAAATCCTGCTGAGTAAAAAGTGGACTAACTCATTGTTAGTCCCAATGTAATACCAAAGTTTTCTTAAAAGACGCAAACCGCATGATTTTTAAGAAAAATTTGGTAGGCACGATTGGACTCGAACCAACGACCCCTACCATGTCAAGGTAGTGCTCTAACCAGCTGAGCTACGCGCCTAAGGAGGCCGGATTATAGCCAGCTTTGAATCTTTCTGCCAGTCTCACAAGGCAGATATCCGGCGAAACTTAGTTTTATGACATGCCAAAACCTTACATCACCCTGCAAGCACGCCTCATTTACGCTGCCTTAGGTTAGATTTAGGTTCGATTTACGTTCGCCTAACCTCCAATACGCCTTTCACATCCCGAATCACACCGAGTGCGCGTTGTAATTGAGCCGTTGATGAAATCTCACCCGTAAACGACATAAATGCCTGACCTTTACTGCTACGCGTCGACACACCAATCACATTGATTTTTTCGCGCAAAAATATATCTGAGATATCACGTAACAAACCTTGTCTATCGCTCGCCTGCACAAACACATCTACGGGATACACCGTATCCGTGGTCAATGCACCCCACTCGGTTTGCACCATGCGCTCCGGCGCGCGCAGACACATTTGCGAAAAATTTTTACAGCTAGCGCGATGAATTGAAATACCCTTACCACGCGTAATAAAACCAACAATAGGATCTGGTGGCGCTGGCTTGCAGCAACTCGCCATACTCGTTAGCAATCCACTGGTACCTAATACCAGCACGCCCGATTTGCCACCCTGAGTAACGCTCGATGCTCGACTTTTACGCGTTAATGCAGGCTCTTCTAAAGGGACAGCCTTGTTAGCGTCATTTGCATGTAAAGCCTGCTCTATCAAACGCAGACTTAGTCTTTCATTGCCAACTGCTAGCAATAACTCATCGAGCTTGGCAAAACCTAATTTGTGCGCAAGATCTTCCAGGTTGACCGCAGTCTTACCTTCACGCTGCAAGGTTTTTTCAAGTACTGCTCGACCATGTGACAAAGTTTCTTCTTGCTCGATAGCGTTAAACCACGCGCGAATTTTTGCACGCGTACGCTGACTCGCCGTAAAACCATCCGACAACCAATCGCGCGATGGGCCCGCCGAACCCGAAGCTGCAGCCTCGCCCTTGGCCGTAATAATTTCTACCGTCTGCGCATTTTTAAGCACCGTATTCAATGGCACCATCGTGCCGTTGATTTTCGCTCCGCGGCAGCGATGTCCGATATTGCTGTGTAAGTGATACGCAAAATCAATCGGCGTAGCACCCGCCGGTAATTCAATCACACGAGCTTGCGGTGTCATCACATAGATGCGGTCATTCAGAGACGCTGATTTTAATTGTTCTACCCATTGACGATCCGTATCATCTTGTCCCACCACAGCATCCGCCACTTCGCTTTTCCAAGTTAGTAGCTGCCGTAGCCAGGCAATTTTTTCATCGTATTTTTGATCAGCCGATCCGCCACTGCCTTCCTTGTAGCGCCAGTGCGCGGCCACGCCATACTCGGCAAAGCGATGCATATCCTGAGTACGTATCTGCACCTCTAGCGTGCGTCCATCATTCGCCTGAACCACCGTATGTAGTGATTGATAGCCATTCGATTTAGGGCGCGCGATGTAATCATCGAATTCTTCCGTCACCGGAGTCCAGATGTTATGAACGATAGACAGAACGGCGTAGCATGTTTTTATATCATCAACGATCACACGAAACGCACGCACATCATGCAAGCGCGAAAAATCAATATCCTTACCTTGCATCTTGCTCCAGATACTATAGAGATGCTTGGGGCGCCCATATACTTCAGACTTAATATCTGCCGTTGCTAATTCGGTTTTGAGTCTGACAATACACTCGTCGACAAAGCTTTCTCTCTCTATCCGTCGCTCTTCTAGCATGCGGGCGATTTTCTTATACCCGTCGGGATCACTAAAACGAAATGACAAATCCTCCAGCTCCCATTTGAGCTGCCACACGCCAAGTCGATTCGCTAACGGCGCATACAAATCAAAGGTCTCACGCGCGTAGCGCAAGGTCATGTCGTTTTCTAGTTTGCATTCAGCAAAATAACGTAGCGTCGTCAAGCGCGATGCCAGTCGCACTAATACGCCTCGCATATCGGTCGCCATCGCCAGCGTCATCTTGCGCAAGGTCTCTAGCTGTGTGGTCGCGCTGTTCTTACTCTTACCTACTTCTTTATGAATAATCACACCCTCATGCAAGCGCATGAGCTGACGAATACCCGTAACCATGTTAGCGACTTCGGTGCCGAAATTCGATTCAATTTGCAGTGCACTTTTTTCATCGATCGCAGTCAATTCAAACAACATGCCCGCAATACGCGTATCAGCATCAGTCCGCAACGCCGCCAATGCCGACACCACACCGCGTGAAAAACTCAGCGCATCCTGTCCCGTCGGTACCTGACGATCTGCGTACAACGCACGAACAAATTCCTGAGCGTCTAACACACGTGCGGCATCCTCAGCACGCAAGCCAGCGATCAATGCTTCATTACCTTCGGTATGAAGGGTGGAGGAAACCATAACGAAAATCTTCCTGCGAAATATTTATACCCTACAGCATCTATAACTTACTGTAGTTATACCTTACTGAGTTTCGAATTGAATCTGCGTTTAAGAGAGTAAAAATCGGCGCGCAATGTCTATCTGATCTGCATTCACAAACGTCGGGGCATGGCCGACATTAGGTAATACAACTAGTTGAGCTCGTGGTCCGCGCTCAGTCATGTGTTTTGCGGTCTCGGCAGTCAGCAAATCCGACTGCGCACCTCGCACTAACAACACGGGACAACGAATCGCATCATACGCAGCCCATAAAGCGGCTTCACCTTGCATCACATTCTCTTCAGTCATGTTGCCAAACGCCTTCGCAATCGATGGATCGTAATGTCGCCGCCACGTTCCATCCGGTTGCTGTCTAAGTACATCGCGCGCTAATTTGTCCCACTGATCATTCGTGTGCGTTCCAAACGAAGCCGCTACTGAACGGATATATTCCTCACCTTCTTCAAAACTACTAAAGTGCCTATCCAAGCCTATATAGGCCGCAATGCGCTGCAAGGCTGAATAATTTAAGTTGGGACCAATATCATTCATTATCATTTTGCGAATCGGCGATTCCGGTAGCGATGCTAACCCCATGCCAATTAACCCGCCCATCGACGTTCCAAACCAATCCACAGTCTGTACATTGAGGCGCGCAATTAGGGTCACCATGTCGCTGACATACTGAGGCACGGCATATAAATGGGGATTTTTCAGCCAAGATGAACGCCCGCGGCCCACCACATCCGGACAAATCACACGATAGCGATCCGATAAAGCACGCGCCAGATCATCGAAATCATCCGACACCCGCGAGACGCCATGCACACAGACCAGCACCGCAGGATTATGCGGATCGCCCCACTCCTTGTACGCCATGTGATGTAAGCCAAGCGGCGACAGACACTGCACCCTGTTAATTATTGGCTGCGTCATGTAAGGGCACTCCAGATTTATTGAATAGACCCTCATTTTACTGGTCTCTGGCCTTACAATCCCCTGTAACCGATCATCTTTTTAAGAGAAAAAAATGCAGAATCGTTCACTCTCAGGCAAAACAGCCCTAGTCACTGGATCCACCTCTGGCATCGGTTTGGGTATCGCTAATGCACTCGCCGCTCAGGGCGCGCATATCATATTGAATGGCTTTGGCGATGCCACCGTTATTGATCAACTGCAAAAAGATATCGCTCAACAGCATGGGGTGCGCACGATCTACAGTGGCGCTGATATGTCGAAAGCGACTGAGATCGAGCACATGATGCGCGAGTCCGCGACTCAAATGGGTGGCATCGACATTTTAGTTAATAATGCAGGCATACAGCACGTCGCTAATGTGGAAGATTTTCCAGTCGAACGCTGGGATGCTGTAATTGCCATCAACCTGAGTTCAGCATTTCACACCTCGCGCTTAGCCTTGCCCTTCATGAAAAAAAATAACTGGGGGCGCATCATCAACATCGCCTCAGTACATGGTTTAGTGGGATCCGCTGGTAAATCTGCGTATGTCGCTGCCAAGCACGGCATCATCGGTTTAACCAAAGTCACTGCATTAGAAAACGCCCAAACGGGAGTCACCTGTAACGCGATTTGTCCGGGATGGGTGTTGACACCGCTGGTACAAAAACAAGTCGATGCGCGCGCGCATGACAAATCACTTTCACAAGAAGCAGCAAAGCACGAGCTACTTATAGAAAAGCAGCCATCGGCTGAATTCGTTACTCCCGAACAGTTGGGAGAACTCGCCGTGTTTTTGTGCAGCCCCGCCGCATCGCAAGTGCGAGGCGCTGCATGGAATATGGACGGAGGCTGGGCTGCGCAGTGATTAATATTTTTTCAAAACACCACCCGAGTAAGTATATTTGGCGAGTTGTTGTAGCGAGCCGGTCTCCAGACTCAAGTTATAGATAAGGTCAGATATTTTTTTCTTTTTTTCCGGATCTTTGATCTGCTTTATGTAATCAAACACAGATTTTTGATTACGGTCGCGCAGCGATACATTAGGAAATTTTTTCTGTTTGCAAAGAAAAGTAACAAAATCAACATCTTCATGGATAACGGCGTGAAAGAGTAAAGTTTGTCCATTCACATCAGCAAGATTCATAAAGTTATTTTCTTCAAATAAATCTAAATAGTCATCCGTTTCAGAATCTGTTGAATCGTCGCCGGTTATTTGAAATGAACTGAGATACATGTAAAGGGCTGGGTTTTCAGGGTGTCGAGAGATTCCCGCCTCCTCGAGTAAAAGATAAAGCTGTGAATTATCATATTTATAAGCCATCATCGCCGCATTTTGGCCATGCACATTAAGCCAGTCTTTTCTGAGATCGGGGCATTCGGTCAGAAGTACCTTTACCAACGCAGATCGCCCTGCCTTACAGGCAAACATGAGTACCGAGTTTTCATATTTATCTGCCACATTCGGATCACAACCCAGTCGAATCATGCGTATCAGCAAATCCTCTGCCTGATCGGAAATGGCACCCTCCTTAAATTCGATCACCCTGATAATTCCTGTTCGAATAAACTCCTTGATTTCGCTGTAGTTAACAAGTGGTGGACGGTTAAATCGAAGATTATTATCTTCCAGGCCCTTCATAACAATTTCTAATTGATTCAATTCCTTTTCAACCATTGCGGGTTGAATGCGAAG
>JBEGSP010000326.1:0-8514 GCA_041179845.1 Pseudomonadota bacterium | reverse complement strand
CGGATCCCCGTGCACTACTTGATGCTGAAGGACCTGCAGATGAGCGGGCAATGGAAGATGCAGAAGGTCCTTCGGATCCTCGCGCACTCCATGATGCTGAAGGACCCGCAGATGCGAGGGTAATGGAAGACGCCGAGGGACCGTCCGATCCTCGTGCGCTACTCGATGCAGAGGGACCGGCTGACCAGCGCGCACTAGAAGATCATCACGCGATGATTCCGCCGGGTGCAGAGTTAACGGGTGAATTTAAAAAGACCCAAGAAGAAATTGAAGCAGAAGCCGCCGAGGCTGCCAAAGAAGCTGAGCAAAGCGCGTATGTTGAATCACTGCTGACCGCGAAAGCGCCTGAAGAAGCGACACCTTGGGCACTATCGGTTCACCTTGAACAACGAATACAGAAACTGCAAGACGAAAAATCTAAAGTAAATGCCCAGCTAGATAGCTTGGAAGTCTCCTCGAAAAAACTTGAAAAACGACTGTCATCATTATGAGCGACGCAGATAACGATAAAACTCAGGCCGAAGGCGCTGATGGATTTTCACCCGCCCCTCCTCCTCCGCAACTGACAGAGGAAGAAGCCGGCATCGCGCCTGAAGGCGAATCCAACGAAACCGAATCGGGTGATGGAAACATCTCTGTCTCTAAGGACACAGCTAATCGCGCGCTGGAAGCAGTGCAAATTTTGGTTGAAAATAATCGTTCTGCTTCACAGCAGCTCGAGTCTCTGATGACCATCGTTCTGGATGCCGCCGAGGTGGCGAATCGTTCAGCATCGCATGTCACCACGACTGGCGGACAACTCAACAAAGCCGCTGAAAAACTCATCGATGGTGCACAACGCACATCCAACCAATCAAAAGTTGTATTGGCGTTAGTAGCCGCTGTGTTGGTCGGATGCGCGGGCACCTTTAGTTTTATTGCCGTTCAATTACAAGCTAAGGTTGAGCAGTTAGATGAAATGATGCTGGCAGTCGGTAAACGCGCGGTCGATCTTAAGCGTCGCATGGAATCGATGGATGACATCAATACGCAATTAACTGAACTCAATCTGAAACAAGAAAGTACGCAATCCGTACAACAAGCGATTGAAGAAAAAATTGCCACCATCATTGATATAGCGAAAAATACACCCCAAAAAGCCTCTGAACCAGCGGCTAAATCTGTCGCCAAACCGGCAGCGGCGCAACCAGAACCTGCAGCAACCAAGAAATCTGAAAAAGCAGATCAAACAGAATCAGCACCTAAAAAAGCGGAAGCTAATAACGCAGAGAATGCTAAAAAAATAGAAGCGGCGAAAGCTAAAGCCGAAGCAGCTAAAGCTGAAGCTGCGCGCGCTGAAGCGGCTAACAAAGCATTGCTGCAACAACTCAGCGGACTTGATGCGCTGCTTAAAGAACAATCTAAGTCCGTCAAAGATTTGTCTGGCCAAGTAAATAATCTGCAAGGCTCCGTCTCTAACGTTGAAGCGATTAAGAAAGACGTTGAAGGACTCGCCAAACTGCAGCAACAACAAGAACGTGCTCGCGCCCTAGAAGCAGAAAAAGCCGCGCAAGAGCAAGCCGCTGCCAACGCACGGCGCGACAAAGAACTTAAAGACAAAGAACGTGAACTCGCTCGTGAACGTGATCGTTTACGTGAGCGTGAAGTAGCTCGTGAGCGCGAACTCGCTAAAGAACGTGAAGCGGCACGTGAACGTGAACTCGCAAAGGAGCGCGAGCTCGCCAAAGAACGCGAAGCAGCACGTGAACGTGAACTCGCGAAAGAGCGTGAGAAGGAAGGTAAATCCAAGGAACGCAGCGTCGCCTACAATCGTGAGCAATCACGTCCTAGCGGCAATGCAAGTACCGATGTACCCGCCTATAACAAGCCATCAGTAGCGAAGCCAGAGTAAAGCAGTTCTGGCTTCAGACAAGTTTAGGGGCTGAGAAATCGTACCGTTGAAGTCATTCAACTACCAAACGCATCAACCAGTATTTCGATGCGACGGTTTTTAGCGCGGCCTTCACGAGTATCGTTAGCAGCAACGGGTTTGGTGTCAGCCATACCCCTAACCATCAAGCGCTCACGAGGCACGCCGCCGCGCTCGCTCAAATAATCTGCCACAGCGCCTGCGCGCGCACCTGACAAATCCCAGTTAGAACGAAAACGATTGTGACCTGATAAAGGCACATCATCGGTATGCCCTTCAATCACGATGCGGCCACCTGCTTCAGTGATGGTCTTACCAATTTTATTTAAGACCGGCATAAAATCGGTGGCGAGATCGGCGCTTCCAGAATAAAAACTGCCCTGCACCACCATACGAATAACGATGCGCTCGCCGTCACGTTCGACTTGCGCCTGACCTTTAACAATTTCACTCTTCAGGGCTTCACGTAACTTCTCAATCTGACGCGCCGTTTCTGCAATTCGCTCGCCGGTCTCAACACCCTCGCGCACTTCAACGACAGATTCAACTTGAGATTGCGCATCGGCGATACGACCAAACAGATCGATTAATTCTTGCGGCATCACCCCTTTACCGCGCTCGGGCAACTGCAAAACTAATCGACCATTTTCAGTTCGGAGTTGAATCTTATTGCCCGCCAA
Source organism: Pseudomonadota bacterium (assembly GCA_041179845.1). Classification (GTDB taxonomy): domain Bacteria; phylum Pseudomonadota; class Gammaproteobacteria; order Burkholderiales; family Burkholderiaceae_D; genus Pernthalerella. The sequence continues at coordinate 5,925 of JBEGSP010000326.1, read as the reverse complement.
ATCTGTTGAGAGTTCTTTTTGTAATTTGCCGAGGTCTTTAGCGAGTTGTTCTGAAAAAGGTCCGGCTTCTGTGGCTGGACCACCGGCAGTTGATGGACCACCAGCAGCCAATTGCGTATCTGTGGGCGGTGCGATTACCACGGGTGGAGCTTTCTCACTGCCCAATGATTTTTGCAATGAGCCACTCACGTCATGAAAGCGCGTGGGATCAAGGTCAGAAAAAGACAGTAGCAAAACAAAGAAAGCCAACAGCAACATCACCATGTCGGCGAAGGTAACTATCCAGGGTGGCCAGGGAAGTCGTGGGAAGTGTGCAGGATGATCGTCGTCAAACAAGGTTGATGCCGCAAACATCGATTGATGTTCAGGCTTCTCTAGTTCGGCAATCTCTTTCTCAGTACTCATCAGACTCAGGACTTGATGTCCGTCTCGGCTGGTGACAGGGCAACTTGTGATGGCTCGGGTTCGGGTTCAGGTATCGGCAACGCTTCGGGTTCAGGCTCGGGTTCGATGTCCTGTTTCAAGTTACCCAACAAAAGATCCGGCAGCATGCGTGGATCACCACCTTTTTGCAGGAACAGCATGCCGGCAATCACAAGCTCATAATTATTTTTTATGCGCTTGCCATGCCCCATAATTTTTTGTACCAGCGGGCCCATGATAACGTTCGCGAGTATCGCGCCGTACAAGGTAGTCAGCAAGGCCACCGCCATACCCGGGCCAATCGCACGCGGATCGGTCATGTTACCCATCATGAGTACCAGACCCAGCAGCGTACCTATCATGCCCATCGCTGGTGCCAACTCTTGGGCATACGCGAAAAAATCGCGTGCATGATCGTAGCGTGTCTTTTCTTCTGCCAGCTCACGCAACAAGGCATCTTTCATCAACACAGGGTCAAGACCATCGACCCACAGTCGCACTGCCTTGGCGATGAAACGATCGTTATATTCACGATCTTCTAACATCACCATCCAACGATCGTTGTAGCGGGCGACACGACCGACTTCAATCATTTCATCGATTAGATCAGTCAAGCGCGTGGGTGAATGCGAAATGGCTTCGCGCGCCGTTTCAAAGGCACTCTTAAATTCAGGAAGCGTACTCTTCGACAAAACGCATAAAAAAGTACCGCCGAATACAATCAGAACGGCGGGTAAATCGACGAACTGCAAAAAGTTACCACCAGTTGCTGCAGCAATGACTAACAGAGCGCCGACCACACCAACTACACTGGTCGTTTGAAGTTTGGGCTTAGACATAATTTCTCTTACGCGGAGCGAAGCCGGTATTTGTCGATTTTTTCTATCAGCGTGGTTCGTTGCAAGTTCAGCAGACGCGCTGTTTTAGATACATTACCTGCAGACCGATCCAGCGCTTGTTCAATAAACGCTCTCTCGATTTGCGCCATTTTTTCTTTCAACGACATGCCTTCGGGTGGCAGCACCGGGCCACCCTGAGCTAGCATGATGATGTCTTCTACATGATTAGTTTCGTCCGATGCAGGGACGGACAATGGCACCGTGCCCGGCTCTTCCAGCGCAAACATTTGCAGCACATCCGCTGACGGTGGTGCAGGTTCTTCACCGGCTCGCTCTTGCTGTAGTTTCTGCAAGCCCTTAGGTAACATCGACACCGGTATGCTAGCCAGCGTTAAATACTGACCCGCAAACAGTGTAGAGAATCGATGCACAAGATTAGATAATTCGCGCACATTGCCCGGCCACTCATACGATTTCAGAGCGCTCAGAAACTCAGGCGAAAAAGTGATGGGCGTACCCTTGTGAGCAAATTTTTCTGCGTAGTGTTTCAACAGCAGCGCGATATCATCACCGCGCTCGCGCAACGGAGGTGTAGTCACCGGCAGTACATTCAATCGGTAATACAAATCTTCGCGGAAACGCCCTTCGGAAATTTCTAATTCCAAATCGCGGTGAGTCGCAGCGATGACTCGCACATCGACTTCAACTGCGCGAGATGAACCGACTGGATCGACCATGCGCTCTTGCAGTACGCGCAGTAGCTTGACCTGCATGTCGAGTGAAAGATCACCAATTTCATCGAGGAATAGTGTTCCACCATGAGCAAGTTCAAAGCGACCTACTCGATCAGCCAGCGCACCGGTGAAAGCACCTTTACGATGACCAAACAATTCACTTTCCATTAACTCTTTAGGAATCGCCGCGCAATTAAGTGGCACAAAATTCGCGTCAGCGCGCGAGGATTGGTGATGCAAGGCTTGGGCGACTAATTCTTTACCGGTTCCGGATTCGCCATTGATCAGAACAGTCGCTGTCGAGTCCGCAATGGTCTCGATTAGCTTGCGTATGTCTCGCATCGGTGGACTGTTGCCAATGATGGGATTCGGCTGTCGCATCAGATTGTGACCCCTGGAGGTATCGTTAAGGGTACGACGGAGAAAATCGAGGTTTGTTGAATACCCGACTTCCCGAATGTTTCCCAATTGGAACATACGGATGCCATACTGTCAACGCCGAAGATCTAGCAAAATCAAGGACTTAGCTTATTAAAAAGATAATTCCGGTATTTAATCTTACAAATGCCTAACTTCAGGCTCTGGCTACAATGGCAGAGTTAGTTTTAACCTTACCCAAGAGAGCCTCATGCACCTGCTGCTGCCAACCGCTTTTACTCTATCGCCCGTCCTGGGTTGGTGGATAGGTGCGCCCTGGCTCACGCTATTTCTAGCTGCCATCGCCATACCCGCAGCTGAGTGGTTCTGGGGTGGCTATGCATCAACCGCCCCAAGCTACCGCTGGGGAGTATGGCTGCCGCGCGCCATTATGCTGATCGCATTGATCGTGACTGGCAGCCTTGCCATTAACGCTGCCCACTATGAGTGGGATGCTCTGGTCTGGCTCGCACTCTCTTCTGGATATGTCTGCGGCGGTATCGGTATCGTGCTGGCACATGAGTTAGGCCACAGACGAGCCCTGCTCGACCGCACGCTCGCACGCGCCCTGCTCAGCTGGATCGGGTTTGGCCACTACGTACTCGAACATAACCGAGGCCATCATCGCCATGCCGCCACGCTGCACGACCCAGCATCTGCTCGACAAGATGAAAGCGTGTGGCGCTTTATGCCTCGCTACTTTTTGGGTATCTACCGAGATTCGCTAAAACTATCGCGCGAGCAGCCTGGAAAAATTAATGAAGCTTTGATGCTGACAACGCTAACTCTTGCGCTCTTCGCACTCATCATACTGGCCGCCAGTTGGAAAGGACTCGTGTTCTGCGTCATTCAAGCCTGGTTAGCACAAACACTAGTCGCCACGATTGATTATGTTGAGCATTGGGGCCTGCAACGACGCCTTATCGATGGTAAGCCCGAGCGCATGAATGCAACCCACATCTGGGATTGCGCAAACCGAGTCTCGGATGCGCTATTGTTCAATCTGCCCAGACACGCATCACATCATTTAGAACCTTCACTAAATTGCGACCAGCTCTACCCCATCCCCGAATCACCCCAAATGCCCACAGGTTATGCAGGCATGGTGTTACTGGCCTTGATATCACCGCTGTTTGTCAAAATCATGACTCCACGTTTACCCGCACCCCATAACAACACTCATTAAGAGACAAGGAAAGCGCTTCATGGACACAAAAAAATTAAAAGAGCTGCAATGGAAAGTGTTTCAAAACGTCGCGGCTGCTCAGCTCGTTCCGCTGATGCGCATAGGTGATGAACTCAAACTATTCACTACCTTAGCTAATTTGGGTCCTTCTAAAAATAATGATTTTGCAAAAGCTGCGGAGATTGATCAACGCTACAGCTTAGAGTGGCTATCGGCTATGTGCGCTGCAGGCTATGCAACGTATGATGAAGTCGAAGGTAAATTTTTTCTCAGCGAAGAACAAGCCGCTGTCTTTGCCCATGAAGATAGCACCGCACTGATGATCGGTGCGTATGACAGTTTGGCCGCTAGCGTGATGGACGAACCCAAAATTCGCGCTGCTTTCAAAACAGGTCAAGGTGTGGGCTGGGGTGACCATCATCAATGCTACTTCCGTGGCACCGCGCGCTTCTTCAAACCTGTTTATAAATCAAATTTAGTATCGCGCTGGTTACCGAAAATTCCTGCGCTGACTGAAAAACTCAGTGCGGGTGGAAGTTTTGCCGATGTCGGTTGCGGCCATGGCGTATCAACCATGCTGATTGCTCAGCATTTTCCTGAGTCACGTGTACATGGTTTTGATTTTCATGGGCCCTCGATCGAAGAAGCTAAACGATTAGCCTCTGATGCCGGCCTCTCATCCAGAATCACTTACGAAACGCGCAGTGCAAAAGATTACGAAGGTAAATTTGATGCGATCGCATTTTTCGATTGCCTGCATGACATGGGTGATCCAGTTGGTGCCGCCGAACATGCCTGCAAACAGCTAAATGATGATGGACTATTAGTGATCATTGAACCGTTTGCGAATGACAAGTTAGAAGATAATTTAAATATCGTGGGTCAAATGTTTTACTGTGCCTCAACCATGGGCTGTGTGCCCGCCTCACTCGCTCAAGAAGTGGGTTTAGCCTTGGGTGCACAAGCAGGTCCGGCACGATTAACCATGGTACTGCAACAAGCCGGCTTTAAAAAAGTAGAAATCGTCGCCACCACTGCCACGAACATGGTTTTGTGCGCCACCAAATAACGAGGACGACATGAGCACGATTGCGCAATTACGCCGCGTATTAAAAGACAACCACACCATCGCTATCGTTGGCTTATCTGCTGACTGGTATCGACCTTCGTATTTTGCAGCCAAGTACATGCAAGAACATGGCTTTCGGATTATTCCCGTCAATCCCAAATACACGGAAATACTTGGCGAGAAATGCTATCCCGATCTGAAATCGATTCCTGAAAAAGTCGATATGGTGGATGTATTTCGTAAAAGTGCTGATTGCGCACCGATAGCAAAGGAAGCCGTTGCTATTGGCGCCAAAGTACTATGGCTACAACTCGGCGTAGAAAATGATGAAGCAAAAGCTATTGCCGACAGTGGCGGGTTAGAGTTTGTACAAAACCGCTGCGTAAAAATTGAATATGCGCGTCTATTTGGTGGCCTCTCCTGGTTTGGAGTGAACACCCGGATTATTTCATCGCGCCGTCCGGTGTAAACCGAATGCCTATCGTTCGCAATCCTTACGGATTCAATATCTACTGATTCAATATCGACTGATTCAACATCTGCCAATTCTTAACTTATTCTCTGCTCATAACGCCATGTCACAAGACCACGTCTACGATTTCGATACCCTCTGCCTTCATGCAGGGCAATTACCTGATGCTGCTACAGGCGCTCGCGCCGTTCCTATCTATCAAACCACATCGTATGTCTTTGATAGTGCTGACCATGCAGCGAGTCTGTTTAATTTGCAGACCTTTGGCAATGTGTATTCTCGCTTATCGAATCCTACTGTAGCGGTATTAGAAGAACGTATCGCCGCACTGGAAGACGGCCGTGCCGCAGTAGCGACCAGTAGCGGCATGGCCGCACAGATGATTGCGATATTAAATATTTGTGAAGCGGGTGATGAAATCGTCGCAGCGCGCACCTTGTATGGCGGCACGCACACTCAGCTTGACGTGAATTTTCGTAAGCTGGGCATCAACACGATTTTTGTTGACTCCGATGATCCAGAAAATTTTGCGAAGGCCATCACGCCTAAAACCAAATTACTGTATGCAGAGACTATTGGTAATCCGTCGATGAATGTATTGGATATCGAAAAAGTGGCAGCGATTGCCGCTCAAGCCGATTTGCCACTATTTATTGATAACACCTTTGCCAGCCCCTATTTGTGTCGACCATTTCAATGGGGCGCAGCGGTTGTGATGCATTCGGTGACTAAATTTTTAGGTGGGCACGGTACTAGCATGGGCGGTGCTATTGTTGAATCAGGTA
>JBEGSP010000325.1:0-5616 GCA_041179845.1 Pseudomonadota bacterium | reverse complement strand
CATAACCCAGCCGATCCCAAATGGATGGATCGCGATCGCTTTGTGGTCTCGAACGGTCACGGTTCCATGCTTTTGTATGCACTTTTGCATCTTTCGGGTTACGACCTGTCCATGGATGAGTTGCGAGCATTTCGTCAACTGCACTCAAAAACGCCGGGACATCCCGAAGTTGACGTCACACCCGGAGTTGAAACGACCACCGGACCCTTGGGCCAAGGCATTACCAATGCCGTCGGTATGGCACTTGCTGAAGAACTGTTGGCGGCAGAATTTAATAAACCAGGCTTCGATCTCATTAATCACCATACCTTTGTGTTTATCGGTGATGGTTGTTTGATGGAAGGCATTAGTCACGAAGCGTGTTCGCTTGCAGGTACGCTGCAGCTTTCAAAACTCATCGTCATGTATGACGATAACGGTATCTCTATCGACGGCAACGTTGATGGTTGGTTCCGTGATGACACCCCAAAACGTTTCGAAGCCTACGGCTGGAATGTACTGCCGAATGTCGATGGTCATGATGTCGCTGCGTTGGATGCGGCGATTGATAAAGCTAAAAAATCAGATCGTCCCACACTGATTTGCTGCAAGACCGTGATCGGTAAAGGTGCCCCGACTATGCAGGGTACGGACAAAGTTCACGGATCAGCATTAGGTGATACTGAAATTGCAGCGACGCGTGCAGCGATAGGCTGGCCACATCCACCGTTTGAGATTCCTGCAGATGTCTATGCAGCTTGGGATGCCAAGAAAAAAGGCGCTGCACTTCAGTCGGAATGGACAACTCAATTTACGTCGTACCAACAAAAATTTCCTGCAGAAGCCGCTGCACTAGAGCGCCGCATGAAAGGTGATCTGCCCGCCGATTATGAGCAGCTAGTAGCGCGCATGATTACAGCATGTGTTGATAAAAAAGAGACGATTGCAACGCGTAAGGCAAGTCAAAACGCCATTCAAGCACTCGCACCTTCGTTGCCTGAGTTGTTGGGTGGTTCAGCAGATCTTACTGGCTCTAATCTCACTAACTGGAAAGAATGTATTGCGGTTCGTGCCAGGCAACCCGGTAACCATATTAACTATGGTGTACGTGAATTTGGTATGAGTGCCATCATGAATGGCATTGCACTACATGGTGGTTACATTCCGTTTGGCGCGACATTTTTGACTTTCTCGGATTACAGTCGCAACGCACTGCGTATGGCAGCGTTGATGAAACTGCGTTCACTGTTTGTGTTCACGCATGATTCGATTGGTTTAGGTGAAGACGGACCTACGCACCAATCAGTCGAGCAAGTATCGAGTTTGCGCTTGATTCCTAATCTCGATAACTGGCGTCCGTGCGACACGGTGGAATCTGCTGTGGCTTGGGCACAAGCGATTAGTCGCAAGAATGGACCCTCAACATTGATTTTTTCGCGGCAAAACTTGCCGTTCATGGAGCGTACTCAAACTCAAATCGATGCAATCAAGCGCGGTGGCTACATACTTAACGATGTGGCGAATGCAAAAGCCGTATTGATTGCAACCGGTTCAGAAATCGAGCTGGCGATGAAGTCAGCAGAGGCCTTGAGTGCAGAAGGAATTCCGGTGCGTGTGGTTTCCATGCCAAGTACCGATGTGTTTGACCGTCAGGATGCAGCCTACAAGGCGAGCGTTCTGCCCAAGGGCTTACCGCGCGTTGCGGTGGAGGCGGGTGTCACCGACTTTTGGTTTAAGTACGTCGGACTAGATGGTGCGGTTGTGGGCATAGATACCTTTGGTGAATCAGCTCCAGCTGGCCAGTTGTTCAAGCATTTTGGTTTCACGACCGAGAACGTCGTGGCCACTGTCAAATCAGTGCTTCACTGATTTGTAAAGAGACCCATTTCTATTAAAAGTTTTAGGAGATCCTCATGACCATTAAAGTTGCCATCAATGGCTATGGCCGTATCGGCCGCAACGTCCTTCGCGCTCACTACGAAGGCGGCAAAAAAAATGATATTCAAATTGTTGCGATCAATGACCTCGGTAATGCCGAATCAAATGCGCATCTGACCCGATACGACACCGCGCACGGAAAATTCCCGGGTACGGTCGTTGTTGATGGCGACCATATGATCGTCAACGGTGACAAGATTCGCGTTTTCGCACAGCGTAATCCTGCTGATATCCCTTGGGGCGAATTAGGCGTTGATGTGGTGTTGGAATGTACGGGTTTTTTCACCACCAAAGAAAAAGCGTCTGCACATATTAAAGGCGGTGCTAAAAAAGTCATTATCTCCGCACCTGGCGGTAAAGACGTTGATGCCACCGTCGTATTTGGCGTGAATCAAAACGTACTTAAATCATCTGACACCGTTATTTCAAATGCTTCGTGCACGACCAATTGCTTAGCTCCATTGGTTAAGCCTTTGCACGACAAAATTGGTTTGGTGAATGGTTTGATGACCACCGTTCATGCCTATACCAATGACCAAGTGTTAACTGACGTGATGCACGAAGATTTGCGTCGCGCGCGTTCAGCAACGCAATCAATGATTCCCACCAAAACCGGTGCAGCCGCTGCAGTGGGATTGGTACTGCCTGAATTGAATGGCAAGCTGGATGGCTACGCGATTCGCGTCCCCACCATTAACGTATCTATCGTTGACCTTTCCTTTATCGCAGCGCGTGACACCACCGCTGATGAAGTGAATGCCATCATGAAAGAAGCTTCTAATGGTGCACTCAAAGGTATTCTGACCTACAACACCGAGCCTCTGGTTTCAGTGGATTACAACCATAATCCAGCATCGAGTAATTTCGATTCCACCTTGACTAAAGTCTCAGGTCGTCTCGTTAAAGTCTCTTCTTGGTATGACAATGAATGGGGCTTCTCGAACCGTATGTTGGACACGACGGTCGCGTTGATGGGTGCGAAGTAAGTAAGAGGACAGTAGCCCCATTCATTGCGGCGCAGGGTAACCCGGAAGGGTTAGCCGTAGCCACAATCGAGAGCCGCGTTAGTGGCAATTGATTATCAGGCTTCTCGAACCGTATGTTGGACACGACGGTCGCGTTGATGGGTGCGAAGTAAGTAAGAGGACAGTATGGTTGCGAAGTAAGCAGCGAGTAGATAGCTACAAAAAGGGCCGCATAAATTATGCGGCCCTTTTCTTTTGTAGCGAAGTGACTGGTCTGCGTTATTGCCCGATTAATTTTTCATAGTTGGGCGAGCGTGGCCCTGGCAACAAACCTGCGCTAAACAATCGGTAGCTTGTTTGGCGGGCGACTTGATAACCTGGGTCACCGATATTGTTAGCCACTTGTTGAATGAGCGCGCTAACGAGTATGCCAACAATTCCATTGCCACTGGAGTCTCTATTTTCAGAGTTAGACGCTTTTGCACTGCCACTCCAAAGTGAACGTCCAGTGCGAGCGTCAATCAACTCGGCCGTTGCAGAGACAATCACATCACTACTAATGACTCGGTAAGCCGCACCGTATTCTTCCACCTTTATATACAGTATGGCGTCGGCTCCAAATATCTCTGCAATTTTTGCTGGTGAGGCATTGTGCATTTCGCCCGGCTCGGCCAGACCATTTTCGCGAAACGTTTGGTCGACCAAGGCTACTGGAAAAACATAGTAGCCAAGTTCTGCTAAAGGTCGAGTGACGGTAGCCATCATGCTGTAGGTAGCGCGAACGTCCGGCGATAAATTCAACGGAGGTAATACAACAATGGAGCGCGGCTTACTTTCTCTGATGGCTGAATAATCATAGGATTTTTGAGAAGCGCATCCTGTCAGCAGGGCGGTAATGCATAACAAAGCAATAGTAAAAAAGTGTCGTGTCATCTGAGTTCCTTATTTCTTAAATCGAGAAATTAGGCGATCCATATAGGCGCGCGATTCGGGAAACAAGGTTTTTTCGTTTTGAAACGAAGCCACTGCTCGCTCAGGATTTCCAGTCTCGAAATACAAATAACCCAGATGAGCGTAATAGCCCGGAGGAGGCGTGCGATTGCCTGCACGCGCTTTTTCAGCATCCGCCTCAAGCTTAGCCAACTGCTCTTGAGGCGAGGTTTTTGCTGCCGAGTTGTACATTGCGTAGACCTGATCTTCATAGCTTCCCCATTGATACAGCCCATGGGTTCCGGTGCTACAAGCGGTTAAGAGCAAGCCGGCACAGAGCGCCGCAAGTTTGAATAATTTTTTCATGGATTTTTCCCAATTAGCTTTCAGGTTTCCATGTGCCACGTTCTATACCTTCAACCAGGCGATTAACCGCTTCGCGAATCGCCAAGTCCAGCACCTTGCCATTCAACGTAGAGTCATAGCTTGCCGTACCGCCAAAGCCGATAATTTCACGGTTTGATAGCGCATATTCACCGGCTCCTTGAACTGAAAATACGACTTCTGAGGTGAGTACATTGACGACGTTAATACTAACTTTTGAATAAGCCACTTGAGTTTTACCGCGACCCAGAATCCCAAACAGTTGTTGATCACCCGTTTCTTTTCTACCGAACTCAGTGACATCGCCAGTGAGAACGAATTGAGCGCCTTTCAGCTTTTGGTCTTTGCTACGTAATTTGGCTTCTTGCTGGATTTCAGTCATATTTTCACGATCTAAAACCACAAATCGATTCGATTGTTGCAAGTGGGTCACCAAGATAGTTTTTGCTTGAGAGCCGAGGCGATCGACGCCATCCGAAAATAGGCCACGCAGGAAGGTGGATCGATTATCGAATTTACCTACGGAAATAGGATTTTTGGGTCCGCTGTAAGGCGTAGCCGCCGAAGTGACTTGTTTAGGTGCGACCGTTGTTGAAGTTTCGGTAGCGCAGCTAGCTAAAAACATGATCGGCATCATGACAAGCAAGCGTTTAAAGTGAGTGATCAGCATCGTCGACTTTCAGAGATAAGGATGGAAAGAAATTTTTGAATGAGAACAAGTTATTATAAAAATAATTGTTGTCACTGGGATGCTTGCGTTGTCCATCTACAACGAGTTTTGAGCAGAAGCTGAGGGATGTCGAATTTTATGCCGAGCCAGCGTAGCTGTGCGATGCGTAGATCACTCCGTTAGCTTCAGATAATTATTTAGGTAAGAGCGAACGTAAAAATACGTTGGTAGCAAGATTAAATTTTTTATTAACTAATAAAATAGAGCATAGTAATCTTTCTTAGAAAGATATATTCATTCTATAAACCTCAAAAACTCCAGTAGTTATTAATCATAACTACTGACAAATCTGTTCCAGCACTTTCTTAGGTATTTCGATGCTTGCTTTTTCTGCTTTTGTAGACCCGGGAAAAGTCCAAATTAATTCATCATTATTAAAAGCAAATTGCTGTTTGTAATCAAGTAAATCTAATTCGCAAGAGATAACATAAAGGTTTATCGCGAGGTTGTATTTCAATCCCATTAAGTCGCGATAATCATTAAATATTGACTTTACTTTAAAAAGTTTTTTACCTTTTTTTGTTATGGTTTTTTCATTACTTAAAAAAATTTTTAATGAATTATCTGTTGAAACTAAACTCCAATCCTCACTTCTTGCGGTAAGAGAGGTAAATAATAAAATTATAAAAAAAATTTTATTCACTGAAGTGATAGCACTAGTTTTGCTATTTGACGAGCATCTGCATCAGT
>JBEGSP010000324.1:0-2818 GCA_041179845.1 Pseudomonadota bacterium | reverse complement strand
GCTAACCGAAATCACATCGCTATGGTCGTCGATGAGTACGGCGGTATCGCTGGCTTGATTACGATTGAAGACGTGCTCGAACAAATCGTCGGCGACATTGAAGATGAATATGATTTTGATGAAGCCGAAGATAATATCCTTGCAGTTAAAGAAGGTGACTTCGGCCCTCGCTGGCGTGTGCGTGCACTGACTGAACTTGAGCAGTTCAATGAAATCTTAGGCACACAACTCACCAGTGAAGATGTCGACACCATCGGTGGCTTGGTAGCTAATCATTTGGGACGCATGCCGCGTAAAGGTGAAGAGTTTGAAATCAATCATCTGCGCTTTGAGGTATTGCGTTCCGATGCGCGACAAGTGCATGTGCTGCTGGTAGAAAAATTGCCGCAGCGTCCAACGGTAGAAACCAGCTGATGCCGGTGCGAATTACATCGCGCCCTGACTCTGATGTTCTTATCCTCAGCTGATACCGCTCATCCTCTCAGCATGCCTGAGCTTGAGCATCAGCCGCTATCCCGTAACACACTGCTTTTTTGCTTCATTGCAGGAGCAGTGTCTGTTTTTGCATTTGCGCCCTTTGGTTGGTGGCCTCTACAAATCGCCACTCTCGCACTGCTCATTCATTTTTTTATTCGAGCACCGCGCCCTCGTGATGCATTCTTGATAGGTTGGGTATTCTCCAGCGCATTACTCATGGCGGGTACCTATTGGTTAGTCATTAGCCTGCATACCTATGGCGGCTTACCTGCTTGGTTAGCTATCATCGCCATCATGCTGCTGTCATGCAGTCTAGGACTTTTGTATGGCTTCGCTCTTTGGGTGGGTTCACGGATTGCTTTGAAACTCAAGCACGCTGGACTTGCTGCATTGGCTATCGCACCGGCTTGCTGGATGTTGGCTGACTGGACCCGCAATTGGATTTTTACTGGCTTCTCTTGGTTAGCCACAGGCTATGCGCACACGACTAGTCCACTCTCAGGTTATGCCGCTATGGTGGGTGTATACGGTATTGGTTGGATTTGTACGATCATTGCCGGTTGCATCGCTTGGATGTTTCAAACGAGTTATTTCAATCGCGTAGCGGTTGCTTTGATCATCGTTTTAATCAGCGCGGGTAGCGCGTTGAAGAGCATCCACTGGACCGAAGCGCATGGATCATTGATACGCGTTCGTCTCCTGCAAGGAAATGTTCCGCAGCAGATGAAATTTAATGAAGAACATATTGTGCAATCGCTGGCGCTCTACCGCGACATGATCACTGAAGCACCTGCTGATCTAATCGCCACGCCGGAAACTGCTGTGCCTTTGTTATCCACTCAGCTGCCTGAAAATTATCTCGAAAATCTCGCGCATTATGCGCGGCAAAACAACAGCACGCTGCTAGTTGGTATTCCGTGGTCACCCAGCCCCGGAATCTATCTCAATAGTCTGATCGGCTATTCCTCTGCACAAGCAACGCCGTATCGCTACGATAAACACCACTTAGTACCGTTTGGTGAATTCATACCGCGCGGTGCGCGTTGGTTTGTCGACATGATGCACATACCCTTAGGTGATTTTGGACGCGGTGATTTATACCAAGCTCCCATTGATGTCCGTGATCAGTGGGTCTTACCAAACATCTGCTACGAAGATTTGTTTGGTGAAGAAATCGCTGCGCAAATTGCCGCTGCCATCGATAGGGGTAGTCCAGAACCCACCCTACTATTAAATGTTTCGAATATTGCATGGTTTGGTGACAGCATCGCACTACCGCAGCATCTGCAGATATCGCAAATGCGCACTTTAGAAACCGGACGCCCCATGCTGCGCGCCACTAATACCGGGGCTACGGCAGTGATCAATAGCCAAGGGCGAGTGCTATCCCAACTGCCGCCCTGGACTCGCGCCACATTAGTAGCCGATGTGCAAGGCATGAAGGGAATGACACCTTATATACGGCTGGGTAATCTGCCTGTGGTCGGACTAGCCTCGCTACTCTTGCTTGGGCTCTGGTTTATCAGCCGTCAAGCGCGGAAAAGCGGATAAAATCTCGGGGTTTCTTAACAATTCGGGAAACTCATCTCCCGCAACAATGATCGGCACTTCGCTCAAAAGCGATGGACTGTCATCAACACTCGTTTCTCATGACTACCAAACCAAGTTTCCAGCAAATTATTCTTAAACTCCAGGACTACTGGGATGCACAAGGCTGCGCGCTACTGCAACCCTACGATATGGAAGTCGGCGCTGGCACCTCGCACACCGCTACTTTTTTGCGAGCTATTGGACCTGAGCCCTGGCGTGCGGCCTATGTGCAGCCGTCACGTCGCCCTAAAGATGGGCGCTATGGCGAAAATCCAAATCGCATGCAGCACTACTATCAATATCAAGTCGTACTCAAACCAGCTCCAGAAAATATTCTGGATCTGTACTTAGGATCACTTGAAGCACTCGGCTTGAAGTTAACTGAGAACGATGTGCGATTTGTCGAAGATGATTGGGAAAATCCCACCTTGGGTGCTTGGGGTCTAGGATGGGAAGTCTGGCTGAACGGCATGGAAGTGACTCAATTTACGTATTTTCAGCAAGTCGGTGGTATCGATTGCAAACCGGTGCTGGGCGAAATCACTTACGGTATTGAGCGATTAGCCATGTATTTACAAGGCGTTGAGAATGTCTTTGATTTAGTGTGGACCGAATGGCAAGAGCGTGGCATCACTCAACGACTCACGTATGGTGATGTGTTTCATCAAAACGAAGTCGAACAGTCTTGCTACAACTTCGAACATTCAAATACTGATTTTTTATTTTCCCTGTTCATCAACTACGAATCTGA
>JBEGSP010000323.1:0-3739 GCA_041179845.1 Pseudomonadota bacterium | reverse complement strand
TCACATCAAACTGTGTCTGTGATACGTACGTTGTTGCTTCACTCATGTTGTCTCCAGTTGGCCAATTTTCTTATGGCTCATTGTTTTGTAATGATAGTGCAGCTTTGCTTCTGATTTTTATCGCGGTTTACTATTTTCTAGTGTAAAAATTATTCAGAATCAGGTTGTCGTGCAGGATGAGCCGCAGCAAACTCTGGTAATGCTTCACAGGCAGCGTAAATAGAGCGCAGGGTTGGGAAGGCTTGGGTATCTATATTGAATCGTGCTGCACTAAATAGTTGAGGCACGAGTGCGCAATCGGCCATAGTAGGCGTATCACCGAAACAGAATTTACCACGTGTTGGCGCGCGTTCTAGATCGGCTTCAAGTGCTGCCAGACCCAGCGCTAACCAGTTTTTTATCCATTCGCCTTTATCGTCTTCAGTTAAGCCAAGTTTGCCGGTGAGGTATTTCAGTACACGCAGATTTTGTAGCGGGTGTATATCGCAAGCGATAGCCAGTGTTAGTTGACGCACGCGTGCACGACCTTGCAGTGAATCAGGAAGTAAGCGAATCGCAGGGAATCTTTCATCGAGATATTCAATGATTGCCAGTGATTGACTTAATTGAAAACCATCATCATCAAGTAGTGGTACCAATTGCTGAGGATTTAATGCGGTGTAGCTTTCCTTGAACTGCATACCACCCTCACGTGTTAGGTGAACAGGGAGGTAATCGTATTCCAAGCCTTTAAGATTCATGGCTATGCGCACGCGATACGCCGCTGAACTACGAAAGTAGTTATGTAAGACAAGCTTGTTTGGTGTGGATGTCATAGTCAATAGTCAGTCAAAACTAAATTTATACGAAGCTAATACGGAGCTAATATGCACTTGATGCACAGTTGATGCACATTTAATACTCAGCCATTCGATTTATCCGATTAAATTTCAATAAATACCCGGCTGCCTTCAATTTTCACCGGATAGATTTTAAGATCATCGGTCAAAGGGGCGCACAAAGCTTTCCCATTGCGGATATCAAATTTACCTTGATGCAGCGGACATTCGATTTCATGTCCTTCAACGAATCCATCACACAAGCGCGCATTACCATGGGTGCAAATATTATCAGTGGCATAGATGGTACCTTCGACGTGATATAGGGCGATACTTTTGCCCGCCGAATCCACACCGATAACGTCATCTTCGGGTATGTCATCAATAGCAGCTAAGTCTAACCATTGTGTAGTCATGATTCATTCTCTCAGATAGGGTAGATGATTGAGTTGGGAATCATCTCGCTGTCATAAATACACAGACGAGAGATGAATTTCAATCCAGTAGAATCGCGTTGGATGCGATCGAGATAGCGGCCGACATTAAAGACGGTCGATTCGCCTGATAATTTTGTGCGAAATACGGCGTAATTGGCTTCCGCAACAATAACGTTATCTTTTTCTTCTCGAATAATTGGTAGGCCAACCACATGACGCTGATAGTAAGGATCATGGTAAAGCGTTTCGTGTATACCGTAGACACGATCCTTGAGCATATTTTTACTTAGTAATGCCAGTGTCGCTAAAGGAAATCCACGCTCATAATTTTCTCGTGGCTGAATTTTGTATTCGCATTCGTCAGTAAAAAATTCTATCCATTTATCCCACTGCGCACTATCGACAGAGGCTGCGTAATCGCTATACAAATGGATGAGGTCGAAAAGTGTCTGGCTGTTAGCTTGGGTAGTCATGATCGTCATACCTCCATGACTTTGCGCCAGTAGTTATACATGCCACGAATGAGTGTTTCTGTCACCATATGATCCGTGTTTTCGCATTCATAGCCACCGAGTTCCGCTACTGCGCGATGTGAAGGTTTTTGCTCGAATCCGAATTGTGAAAGTTCAATGACTTCACCATCGTCTGCAGACACAAATCCAGCAGGGCCAAATAAATTGGCTTGGATAAGGCGACGCTGCGTCATTTCTTCGGTATCGTCTTCGAAGCCAAAGTGCGTCCATACAAAATCAAAGGAGCCATGTCCGTTCGGTTGAATGTGTCGAGTTGATACGCTATTGACTTGCTGTTGAAAAATCACACTTGGAAAAATAGTCATCATCACCGCAGTTGGACCGTTCCACCATGCTTCAGGAACGATATCGATCAGGCGTTTGTCCTGAATTTCCATATTCTCTTTAAAGCTGGTGACCCCTTGAGTCACGTCTGCTTTTGCACCGCCTGTACCGCGAGTAGAAATCATCGCTGCATGGCGGAATTGCTCGTCCATTTTTAGCTCTGATTTATTGTCAGCTCTCCAGAGGCCATACGTTACAAACCAGGTGTGTAACAAACCAGGGTGGTAGGGATCTTTGATGTTTTCTTGCATCAGCTTCCAGTTACCGGGAATGCGCTGACGGTTATAGCCAAGAATGGTTAGTTTGCGGCCGTTAAAAAGACGATCAAAGTACGAAAGAATGTCGGGGCCAAGATAGTCTTCGAACGACTCGACGTCATGATCGAATGACGCAAAAACGACACCGCCACGTGTTGCGACTTTGAGTTTGTTCAGGCTATGGTCTTCAATCTTGAATTCTTTGGGCATGCCACCATTGACTTTGCCATCTTGTTTTACACCACGACGAAACGGCACGCCTTGCAGATCGCCTTTGAGTGAGTAATTCCATTGGTGATAGGGACAAACTAATTCTTTTTTATTCCCGTGACGCTCGCGGCAAAATTGCATACCGCGATGGGCGCAGACATTTTCTACAACGTGGAGCGAGCCATCCATGTCGCGCGTCATAACGACTGAGCGTTCACCGATGACGGTTCGCTTAAAATCACCCGGGTTAGGTACTTCAGCCTCCAAGCCTATATAACTCCAATGCGCTTTATAAAAAAGACGATCAAGTTCTTTTTTATAAATAGCTTCATCGGTATACGCCCAAAAAGGAATGCGGCTTGAGCCTTTGGCTTCCCAGACATGCGGTTGCTTGAACACCTCGGGTGAATTACCCATCGTATTCTCCTTGATTTAGTTATTTCGCCACACGAACAACGATGTCACTAAGAGCATCAATGTGTCCGTGCATGACATCGCCTGCCACCACTGCACCCACGCCTTCGGGTGTGCCTGTCATGATGATGTCGCCAGGTTCTAAAGTTTCGTAGCGCGATAAGTACGAAATAGATTCTGCGACGGACCAAATTAATTTAGCAATGTCAGATGATTGACGAGGCTGATCATTTACCGTTAATGAAATGGTTGCCGTTGAAAGATGGCCGATCTGTTTTGCTAAGTGAATGGGACCGATAGGCGCGGACCCAGCAAATGATTTGCCAAATTCCCATGGGCGACCTTTATCACGTGCATCTAACTGAAGGTCACGTCGTGTCATATCCAGACCAACCGCATAGCCATGCACATACTCGAGTGCTTTTTCTATTGGTATATCTTTACCGGCTTTATCAATGGTGACCACTAGTTCTATCTCATGATGAAAATTACTGGTCATCGGTGGATAGGGAATGGTGATTTCTTTTTCGCCGGCCTGAACAACAGCGCAGGCGGGTTTCATGAAAAAGAAAGGGGGTTCACGATCAGGATCTTTTCCCATTTCGCGTGCATGTGCTGCGTAATTTCGGCCAACGCAAAAGATACGGTTAACCGGAAAAAACTCGTCGTTATTAGCGATGGCTAGTGCATACGTTGGAGGCAATGGGATAGCGTATTTCATAGTAAATCCTGTGGATTAAATAATT
>JBEGSP010000322.1:0-3632 GCA_041179845.1 Pseudomonadota bacterium | reverse complement strand
ATTTGATCAATGCAGGTATTGATCCTCAGACCCGACCAGAGACAGTAGCGCTACCTCAGTATGTGAATCTAGCGCGAATTTTGTAAATTCGCGACTTGCGTCGAATATCGCAGAGTATCTTTAGGCGTCGCGCTCTATCAATTCAATTTTGTAGCCGTCGGGATCTTGGATAAAGGCGATCACAGTGGAGCCACCTTTGACTGGGCCAGCTTCGCGAGTCACATTGCCACCCGCCGCTTTAACGGCGGCACAGGTTGATGCAGCATTTTCTACACCGATGGCAATGTGGCCATAAGCCGTACCCATCTCATAGTGAGTGGTGCCGTAGTTAAACGTCAACTCTAACTCTGCCTGATCCGGATTAGATTCATACCCCAAAAAAGCCAGCGAATATTTTTGATCAGGGCGATCAGTTGTTCGCAGTAACTTCATTCCCATGACATTGGTATAAAAATCAATCGATCGTTGCAGGTCGCCAACGCGCAGCATGGTGTGAAGTAATCGCATAGTCTTGTTTCGTTATACGTGAGGTGGAGGGTTAGTCTGAGAGGCTGAGCTTAGTTGCAGCCAACGACTCGTGTTCAAAATTCAGGGAGCTGATGAGATTCGTGATCACGCAATGCTTTGCGAGCTATTTCAAACTCGGGCAGTACCGATTGCACCGTGGTCCAAAACTGCGGCCCATGATTCATTTCTCTCAGATGAGACAGTTCGTGCGCGACCACATAGTCGATATTGGGTAACGCAAAATGCATTAAACGCCAATTCAGTCGTATGCGGCCATCGGCAGTGCACGAACCCCATTGCGTACTGGCTGATGAGAGGGCGAAGCTGGAAAACTGTACGCCGAGTTTTTCTGAGTAGAAGGCGAGACGGTCTGCAAAGACCCGCTTGGCTTCGCTCTGCAACCAGCCTTGAACTCTATCTTTAAGTTGTTGCTCTGTTGCCGAGCCAGGCAGGCTGATATGCAATTCGCGATGGTCTTCATCAAAGCGCGCACCAACGGTGCCGTTAAAGGCTATGCGAAGCGTAATATCAGATCCCAGATAAGGAAGCTTCGCGCCATCGCGCCATTCCATTGATGGCCGAAGGCGACGCACTGAACGCTCTCGCTGTTCATTAATCTTTTTAAAAATCCACGCTTGCTTGGCGCTGATAGCGGCTTCGATATCCATCATCGTCAGCCACTGAGGAGCTGTCACTCGCAGTCCATCATCATCGATGAGAAAGCCGACACTGTGGCGCCGTGAGCGCAGCAAGCGATAGTCTAGAAAGTGCGTACCAAAATGTAGCCGGCGATGATTCGGTGGTATCGCTGGATCAGGTGCAATAGCGTTTGGCTGCGCGGAATCAGCAGTGTTTTGGCTGCCATCAGAAAAAAAAGCGTCGAGCAGCGATAGCTGATTCGGATCGGCTAGTTTTTTTCTTAGAAACTGCTTGATGGCCATGAGGTAGCGAATTTAGAGTGACTTTTCATTCAAATAAGCAGCGGGACTTAATGTCCGCATCTCAGATTCTATCCAATTTTCGGCTTTAGCCATTAATTCTGCTGAATTCATCCCTTCGGAGGCAATTGGAGCGCCAATCGACACCGTAATTAACCCCGGTTTTTTAATAAATGCATTGCGAGGCCAGCAATCGCCAGAATTCATGGCAATCGGCACTACCGGAACATTGGTACCAATCGCGAGTATCGCTCCGCCGGCTTTGTATTTACCTTGTTGACCCACAGCGGTGCGTGTCCCTTCGGGGAACATGATGACCCATTGTCCGTCATCTAGTCGTTTTCTTCCGGTGGTAATGACTTGTGACATCGCATCGCGACCTTTACTACGATCAATCGCAATCATACGCAGCATGCCTAATCCCCAACCAAAAAAAGGAATGTAGAGCAGCGATTTTTTAAATACAAAAATCAGCGGGCGCGGCATCAGCCAGCAATAAAAAATTGTTTCCCACGCAGACTGATGTTTGGAAAGCAGGATGACAGGTGCATCCGGAAGATTTTCTAGCCCTTTTACTTCCCATCGTATGCCACAGATATAACGAGCAGCGAGAATGATGAATACATTCCAACGCGTGACCATCCAATAACGCTGGCGATAAGGTAGGAGTACGAAGCCAAAGCAGGCAGTAGCCCAAATCACGGTCGCTACGACAATCACTAGCGCAAATAATACTGAACGCATCAACAGCAACAATCGTGACATTCAAACTCCAAGAATAGTTAGCGCAGACAGAGCCAACTGTGAATACATTATTTTTTCTTTTGCAGAGCGGCGCGTGCCATTTCTACGGTTTCCGGAACGATGTCATCCGCATGCAGCAAGCGCTCCACCATCATCGCTAGACTGTCGAAAATTTTGGTGCCATGTGGCAGACCACCGGCGGCCAATGTTTTTTCACCTTTACCGGTCATTACCAAATAAGGAGCTGCACCCACTTGTTCAGCTGCTTGCAGATCACGTAGTGAATCACCGACCATAGGTACGTCGCGCAAACTCACGCCAAAGCGTTTGCCAATCGAGAGCAGCATGCCGGGTTGTGGTTTGCGGCATTCGCAGTGATCGTCGGGGCTATGTGGGCAGAAAAAAATTGCATCGATTCGTGCACCTGCCATTTGCGCCGTTTGATGTAGCTTGTGATGCATGGCACCTAGCGTTTTCATATCAAACAAGCCGCGTGAAATACCTGCCTGATTAGTCGCCACTGCCACGCGGTAACCCCGTTGATTTAAACGCGCAATCGCCTGCATAGAGCCGGGAATGGGCTTCCATTCATCCGGTGATTTGATGTACTGATCGGAGTCAAAATTAATGACGCCATCGCGATCCAGAATGATGAGCTTCATCCAGTGATCCTTCGTACCAACATTAGGCCGCTAGCCTAGAAATATCAGCGACACGATTCATCATTGCATGCAAAGCTTGCAGTAATGCGAGGCGATTAGCGCGCAATGCAGCATCCTCAGCCATGACCATTACATCATTAAAAAACGCATCAACGTCATTCCGCAGCGCAGCTAACGCTTTTAAAGTCGAAGCAAAATCGCCTTTGGCAAAGGCGTGATCCACGGCTTGTCTTGCTTCTACCATGGCGCCATAAAGTCGTTGTTCGGCAGGCTCGACTAATAAGGCTGATTGCACTTCACCGTGCGGGGCTTCATTTTTCTTAAGAATATTAGTAATCCGCTTGTTCGCGGCAGCGAGTGAAACAGCTTCGGGTAGGGCAGCAAACGCTTTGACAGCATCTAGCCTATCCAAAATATCATCGAGTCGGTCGGGTGATTGTGAAACGACGGCTTCAATCGCATCTTGTGCATGACCGCGATCACGCAATAGGCCACGCAAGCGTTCGTACACAAAAATCTGTGCGTCATGTACCGGATCAGTAAATTGCGCATTGCCCTGAAATTGCTTCGCAGCTTGAAGTAACAAGTGCGATAGCGACAAAGGTAAACGTTGCTCAATCAACATGCGCAGCACGCCCAATGCGTGTCTACGTAAAGCAAACGGATCTTTGTCACCGGTGGGTGCTAAACCGATACCCCAAATACCGATGAGCGTTTCTAATTTATCAGCCAGCGCGACAACTGTTCCAGTTTGTGTGGTGGGTAAGGCATCGCCAGCAAA
>JBEGSP010000321.1:0-2703 GCA_041179845.1 Pseudomonadota bacterium | reverse complement strand
TAAGTTCGATGGATATCTGCTTAGGAGGCGATGTTTGCGGCCATGGTCCAGACAGTCCTTCTCGGTTATAGCACCGCATATTCATCCACTGAACAACCCCCCAGGAGCACGAATGCCGGACATCATTCTTGAAACCCGAAATTTAACGCGTGAATTCAAAGGATTTGTTGCAGTCAATCAGGTCAATCTTCAAGTACAGCGTGGTCATATTCACGCGCTGATTGGCCCCAACGGTGCGGGTAAGACCACCTGTTTTAACTTGCTCACGAAATTTCTGATTCCCTCGTCAGGCCAGATACTGTTCAACGGTCAGGACATTACGGCGCTAGCGTCTGCACAGATTGCGCGCATGGGCATCATTCGATCGTTTCAGATTTCAGCGGTCTTTCCCCATTTGAGCGTGTTGGAAAATGTGCGCATTGGTTTGCAGCGCAACATGGGAACGTCATTTCATTTCTGGAAAAGCGAAGCTACGCTGAATCAATTAAATGACAGGGCGATGCAATTACTAGCCGAAGTCGGATTGGAAGAGTTTGCTGCCAGTATTACGGTGGATTTGCCTTATGGCCGTAAGCGCGCGCTTGAAATCGCCACGACATTAGCGATGGAGCCGGAACTGATGTTGTTAGATGAGCCGACGCAAGGCATGGGCCATGAAGATGTAAAACGTGTCACGGCATTGATTAAAAAGGTATCGCAAGGTCGCACTATCTTGATGGTTGAGCACAACATGAATGTGGTGGCAGATATTTGCGATCGTATTTCTGTACTTCAGCGTGGTGCCATTTTGGCTGAAGGTGATTATCAGTCAGTGTCACAAAATCCACAGGTACTCGAAGCCTACATGGGTAGTGCGACGGTATTGGAAGGGGCGCACTAATGACTAAGGCACTGGAAATCAAACATCTGCAGGCGTGGTACGGCGAATCGCATATTCTTCACGATGTGAATTTTTCGGTCGAGCAGGGTGAGGTTGTAACTCTGTTGGGTCGTAATGGTGCAGGTCGTACGACGACGCTGCGCGCAATTTTAGGTTTGACTGGTCGTCGTGAAGGTTCCGTAAAAATTAATGGTGTTGAAGCTATTGCTATGTCAACGCATCGCATCGCGCATTTAGGGATAGGTTATTGCCCCGAAGAGCGGGCGATTTTTTCATCGCTGTCAGCCGAAGAAAATTTAATGTTGCCGCCGACCTTGAAGCAAGGTGGTATGTCAGTTGAACAGATTTATGAGATGTTTCCTAATCTGTCTGAACGTCGACATAGTCAAGGTACTCGGTTGTCTGGAGGAGAACAACAGATGCTAGCGGTAGCGCGAATTTTGCGTACCGGTGCCAAGCTCTTATTGTTAGATGAAATTTCCGAAGGTCTGGCGCCGGTGATCGTACAAGCATTGGCGCGTATGATTTTGTCGCTTAAATCACAGGGGTACACGATAGTGATGGTTGAGCAGAATTTCAGATTTGCTGCGCCGCTAGCGGATCGGTTTTATGTCATGGAGCATGGGCAGATTGTTGAACAGTTCGCCGCCGCTGAACTCAATAGCAAAACAGCAGTGCTAAACGAATTGTTGGGGGTCTAACATGGAACTTTTTGGTATTCCTATGTCGGCTCTGTTGGGGCAATTGCTGCTAGGTTTGGTTAACGGCTCGTTTTACGCGATGCTATCGCTGGGTCTTGCGGTGATTTTTGGTTTGCTCAATGTGATTAATTTTGCCCACGGTGCCTTGTACATGATGGGTGCGTTTCTCGCGTGGATGGGGCTGAATTATTTCGGTATCAATTACTGGGTCATGCTGATTGTGGCTCCGATACTGGTGGGACTATTTGGCATCATCATCGAAAAAACGATGCTGCAGTGGCTCTATCGGTTGGATCATTTATACGGTTTGCTACTCACGTTTGGTATCACGCTAATGTTAGAGGGCATATTTCGCTCTTTCTATGGTGTGTCCGGTCAGCCTTTTTCAGTGCCATCCCAACTCGCGGGTGCGACGGATTTAGGTTTCATGATTTTGCCTAATTACCGTGCATGGGTTGTCTTTGCATCGGTCGTGGTGTGTTTGATGACGTGGTTCGTGATCGAAAAAACGCGTTTGGGTGCGTATCTGCGTGCAGGTACTGAAAACCCCAAGATGGTAGAAGCGTTTGGTATCAATGTGCCGTTGATGGTCACTCTCACGTATGGATTTGGTGTAGCACTCGCGGGTTTTGCGGGTGTGTTGGCAGCGCCTGTTTTGCAAGTATCGCCTTTGATGGGATCGAATCTAATCATCGTGGTTTTTGCGGTGGTGGTGATTGGTGGCATGGGCTCGATACTCGGATCGATTCTGACCGGACTAGGGCTCGGTGTGATTGAAGGCCTGACCAAAGTGTTCTATCCCGAGCTTTCTGCGACGGTAGTTTTCATCATCATGGCGATTGTTTTATTGATTCGCCCCGCGGGCCTGTTCGGCCGCGAGAAATAAGGAGTCGCCACCATGTTGAAAAAACTCGGTTACGTTGCTGTATTAGTGGGCGCTTTGGCTGCACCTATGTTTTTATATCCGGTGCTGTTGATGAAAATTCTGTGCTTCGCGTTGTTCGCGTGCGCATTTAATTTATTGATTGGCTTTACAGGTCTGCTGTCGTTTGGTCATGCCGCATTTTTTGGTGGTGCCTCGTATATCGCCGGACATGCGTTAAAAGTCTGGGGCGTTCCAAC
>JBEGSP010000320.1:0-5383 GCA_041179845.1 Pseudomonadota bacterium | reverse complement strand
GCTAGAAAAGACAGCGCCGAGGGAAACGATTGAGTCGCATAGCCTTCTAATTCGAGTAGAGCAACGACCGCTTCGCGAATCGCCGTATCGTCATCAACAACGGTGACGCAGCCGCGCGCATAGCATTCTGCTTCCCGTTGATCGTGAATAGTAATAACTGGACGTATTGGCCTTTGATTCATGACGCTCATGCCTTCCCTGATGGCAGGCGAAAGAAATCGCCTGCAGTCGGGATTTTGCCAACTTGTGCTTATGCGGCATGTAACTGAATTATTTTTCCCGATGTGGGAATTATAGGGTGCTAGCTAAGGCATAGGATTGCCCTAAGGGGCACAGCAACTGATGAGTCAGCTGCAGACCAGTCACTAGATCCTATTTACCAAATGCCAGCCAACTTTGGCCCGGGTAAGGTGACTGCGAGCGACGCTTGCGTTTATCGCCCGTTACTGGCTGCAACAAAAGTGAGACGGGAACCAAGTAATCAACACTTTTTCGTATAGCCAGCATTTGCTCAGATTTTGATAGCCGCATCAAGCTGTAAATCATTTCTCGCAGCAGGTACTGTTCACGATCGGTTTTCATGAGGTTATCTGGGACGTTTAGGAAATCTTCAATCAACGAATCGGAAATCATGTTTGGGTCAATCATGTGATTTTTCATATCAGTACGTGAGTTAATGATCGGAAATGGAAGTCTATCCATTCTTCGCCTCAATGATAGAGGTTAGCGATTGAGGCAGATCAAGAGCTGTGAGCCATTTGATTTTTGATAAGCGTGCGGTTTTAAAAAATTTATGAATTTGCTACTCAGGTGAAAACAAAAAAATACCGTACGGAGTTTCTTATCGAAGATCAAAATATTTTTTCTAATTTACCAACAGAATTGACTTTATGCGCATTGAGTCAGGCAGGTTTTTTCTAATGCTTGCTACTCATTCGCCATTCACTGCAGCGCATAGGGACGGCTATGGAAAATCTTAGTAAGCAAGAAAGAGTGCAGCTTAAAAAAATACTGTTAGCGCGAGATCAAACACTGCGTGAAGAAATACGACGCGAGATCAGTCTGCAAAATGAATATGCCGAAGTGGCTAGTGAGGTTCCCGATTCTGGCGATTTGGCCTTTGCTAATCTTTCCATTGATATTGGAAATGCAGCTGTTGCTCGTGACGCACATGAGTTGCGAGCAATTAGTCATGCATTAAAGCGATTGGAGGGCGAATCCTACGGTGAGTGCATTTCGTGTGGCTATGACATTCCATTTAAGCGTCTAATGGCCATTCCTACTGCCGAGCGATGCGCTCCTTGCCAGAGAAATTTCGAAAGTAGTCATCATCAAGATGGCGCGCGAGGTATGAGTATGTAATTGCTGGGGTAATGGATGATTCGTTTTGGTGCGAGGGGTGGCTAAACGTCATTGGCAGCATTTTGTTACAGTGTGCGATCTTAGGCCAAAGCGTCTCAAAATCTCCTAGTCAATGAGTACATTAAATCAAGCAAGTCCTATTGTTTTGCAATCCTTGCGTATGACCCAACGCGACTGGCGCGCAGGAGAGTTGCGGTTTTTGTTGATTGCCTTAGCACTGGCCGTAGCAGCATTGTCAGCCGTTGGATTTTTTGTCGAGCGTTTGAATACCGCATTGAGTCGTGATGCTGCCCAGTTATTAGGGGCCGATCTTTTAGTTCGCAGCGATTACCCCGTGCGCGATGAGTGGCGAGCCAAGGCCCAACAACTAGGGTTGGTGATGGCCGATACGGTGACCTTTCCCAGCATGGCCACCACAGGCAAAGGTGATACAGCCGATACCCGTTTAGTGGCCGTTAAAGCGGTGACATCAGCCTACCCATTACGCGGCGCCGTTAGTATCGCGCTGAATGGGCAACGTGGGCCTGCTAAAGCGATACCTGCCTCTGGCAGTGTGTGGGTTGAATCCGCATTTTTAGCCGCGCGTAACGTTCACATTGGTGACAAACTTCAACTCGGTGAGCGCGAATTTTTAATCGCAGGTGAAATTCTTCTTGAGCAGGACCGAGGTGCTGGGTTTATGAATTTTGCACCGCGCGTGATGCTGTCATTGGATGATTTGCCATCCACGGGTCTAGTGCAAAATGGTTCACGCATTACATACCGATTGCAATTGGCAGGTGATGCCAAGGCTATTAATCAGTATCAGCGCTGGCTAGAAGAAGTTATCAAGCAAACGTCGTTGCGTGGAGTGCAGTTGGAGTCGTTGGAATCCGGTCGGCCAGAGATGCGCGCCACTTTGGAACGTGCGCGTCAATTTTTATCACTGGTGGGTTTACTTACGGCGATGTTAGCTGCTTTGGCGATTGCGATTGCGGCGCGCCGTTTTATGCAGCGTCATCTCGATTCATGCGCCATGCTGCGTTGTTTGGGTTTAAAGCAAAACGAAGTCACGCTGCTGTATTTGATTGAATTTACGATCATTGGTATCGTCGGCAGTTTGCTAGGTGTGGCGTTGGGTTTTGCGGCACATTTTTTCTTATTGCAGTGGCTAGGTTCGCTAATCACTTCCGAGTTACCGCCACCGAGTTGGTTGCCAGTAGGGCAGGGTTTAGCGACAGGTTTATTGTTGTTAATCGGTTTCGCGCTGCCCGCAGTTATTCAATTACGAAATGTCTCTCACAATCGCGTCATTCGGCGTGAGAGCGAGCCTGCACAAGGCATGACCATTGTGACTTATGGTTTAGGGTTACTTTCATTTATTGCGCTACTGGTGTGGCAGGCGCGCGATCTCAAGCTCGGATTGCTCACGTGCGGTGGCTTCATTGCAGGCATGGTGATTTTTATGTTGATCTCATGGTTGCTACTACGCGCCTTCCGTATTCTGCCTATTCCTGTGCAGTGGCACTCTTGGCGTTTTGCTCAAACATCGCTAAAGCGCAGACCCGCTGCGAGTGCATTGCAAATCGTGGCATTGTCATTGGGGTTAATGGCCTTGTTGTTGTTGACCTTAGTGCGTGATGATTTACTGTCTGCTTGGCGCAAATCAACTCCGCCTGACGCTCCGAATCACTTCATCATCAATATTCAGCCGGATCAACAACAGCCTCTGACTGATCGTCTGATAGCTAGTGGTGTGAACGATGTGAGCTTGCAGCCCATGATACGAGGTCGATTGATTCAAGTTGCTGGTAAAGAGATACAAAGCGATAGCTATCAAGAAGAGCGTGCGCAGCGCTTAGTTGAGCGTGAATTTAATCTCTCTAGCATGACCGCCATGCCCGAGCATAACGCCATTATCGAAGGAAAATGGTTTGATGCCACCACTGCGCAAGGGGAGGCATCAGTCGAGCAAGGTTTGGCTAAAACTTTAGGATTAAAGTTGGGCGATACCCTGCGATTTGATGTGGCGGGTCAAGCGATTAATGTAAAAATCACCAGTATTCGCAAGCTCGATTGGAGTTCCATGCGGGTGAATTTTTTCGTAATTGTGAGTCCTGATGTCGTTCAAACGTTACCGACGACGTGGGTGACGGCATTTCATTTGCCGGAATCACAGATGTCGCTAGTGAGTCAGCTTGTAAAAAATTATCCGAATTTAACGATTGTTGATGTGGGTAGTATGGTGGCTCAGGCGCAGCAGGTTATCGATCAAGTGATAGCAGCCGTTGAATTTTTATTTATCTTTACCTTAGCTGCCGGCGTTATGGTGTTGGCGGCTGCCATGCTGGTATCGCAGCATGAGCGCGCACATGAGTCAGGTTTATTGCGTGCACTCGGCGCGACACGCAGTCAATTATCGCGCGCTCAATGGGTTGAATGTTTGTTCGTTGGTAGTGCAGCTGGGAGCTTGGCCGCCACCGGTGCAAGCTTAGTTGGATGGTTACTCGCGCACCATGTATTCGATTTCGAATGGACTGTTAGTCCCTTGCTGTGGTTTGTCGGGCTACTCGCCGGTATCGCTTGCGCATTTGCTGGTGGTTGGTTTGGTTTGCGAAATGTTCTGTCTGTTCCGCCCATGCAAACATTACGCGAAGCTTGAGGTATGTCTAAGCAGTTCTCTGAGCAGCAGGTATCAATCAAAGATGTCGATTTAACTCTCCTATCTGCGTGATAAAGCTCAACAAATAAACTGCCATATCATCTTACAGTCGCACTGTCGCAGATTATTTTGCGCAGAGAGATGAAGGACTATGTCAGCAAAAAAAAGCGTTGTGTTGATCTGCGTGCTTATTTGGGTTGTAGGCTGTGCATCGGTCGCGCCGGGTATACAGTTTTCCAAGAGTCATTCTGATGTTGCTAGCGATGACGATCATCCTCGAACTGAGATTATTAGCATTAACTCTGCGCTTGTTCGCAAGGAAAAAGAACTACGCGATAGGCAGGTTGCTGATGATTTAAGTTCGTTACTGTCCAAACCCCAGCCTTACGTTGTTGAAGCGGGCGATGTTTTACAAATCGTGGTGTGGGACCATCCTGAATTGTCTGCCTCTATGTTGCCTGCTCCAGCATTCGGTATTCAAGGCGGAGCTGGTGTGGCCGGAAGTCCCATGCAACCTCAATCGGGATTTGAAGTCGACCAAAGTGGCATGCTTGATTTTCCCTATGCAGGCAAGCTAACAGTGAGCGGGCTGACATCGTCAGAAATTCACTTGATGCTAACCACACGACTAGCACATTACTTACGACAGCCCAAACTCAGTATTCGACTTCTTGCTTACCGCAGTAAGCGAGTGTATGTAGATGGCGAGGTTAAGCAGCCGGGTGTTCAGGCGATTAATGATTTGCCGATGACCTTAACTGAAGCCATCAATCGATCGGGCGGTATGAATCCTACTGCAGACCAAAGTCGAATTACCTTAAGCCGAAAAGGCAAAACCTACACCATCAATCTACCGCAACTCGTGCAGCGAGGGCTGAATCCATCTGACATCATGTTAAAAAATGGCGATGTACTGCGTGTACTAGCCAGAGATGAAAACAAAATTTTTGTCTCAGGTGAAGTATCTGGTCCGCGTGCACTACCTATGCGCAATGGGCGATTAACTTTAAATGAAGCCCTTGGTGAAGCGGGCGGCATTAATCCCGTTACCGGCGATGCACGACAGGTGTACGTCATTCGTCGTAGTAGTAGCGAATCGCGGGTGTATCAGCTAGATGCAAATTCACCCGGCGCGTTGGCGATTGCCGAAAGTTTTGAGCTCAGTCCCAAAGACGTGGTGTATGTCGCCGCTACTCCGCTCACTAATTGGAATCGCACCATCAGCGCTCTAATACCCGGAGCTTTACCAGGTGCTGTAATGGCGGGCACTCCAGGGCGTTGAAAACTTAGTAAGTCAATGTAATTGATTTTTTGAAATCGGGAATTCATGAATTCGCAACTCAGCACACAGGTTGGTCATCAATCTGAAAGTGCACATAG
>JBEGSP010000319.1:0-5918 GCA_041179845.1 Pseudomonadota bacterium | reverse complement strand
AAAAAATTCAGCACGTAGTAAATCGTCGGTATACAAATGATCTAGCCGTGGTGGTCCGCCGGTTTTATAGTCCAGTTGCTTAGGCGTATAACCTTGAAGTAAAAGAAGTCCACCTGGTTTTAGGCTTTCCATCATTCGTTTGAACAAACGTGTGCGTGATTCGGGATCGGCAAACTGTATAAAAATGGCGACCACTAAATCATACTGATTAGGCTGCCAATCCCATTCATCGCAATCGCTTACATTGAAATTCACCGTCACATTCGCTGCCAAGGCAAGCTGACGCGCTTTGTCTACACCGATAGGTGAAATATCAAAGGCATCAACCTGCATCCCGCGTTCAGCCAACCAGACACTGTTACGACCTTCGCCATCGGCTACGGCCAGTGCGCGTCCACCGGGGATAAGCAATTCACTATGCTGCGCCAACCACACATTTGGCGTTTTACCGAAAATGTAGTCGGTGGTAGAGAAGCGCGCATCCCACGTTGCAGCGGGATTCGAAAAACCTTTTGAGCGAACTTTAGGCATGAACTTAGGGTGTATCGGTTGAGTGTTTGTCAATGGGGCAGCTATTCAGTTTCAGAATTCCGTACGCTGGACAGAAACGGAATACGCCCGTGGCAATCGGTATTAAACCCAACCACCCCAGCGGCCCGATGATGTTGAGCAGTGTGAGCAAAATCAGCAAGCTGCCGATAAAGATACGAAGTGCGCGGTCGGTGCTACCAATATTTTTCATCATGACATTCTCCTTGTGTGAATCAAGTCAATTGAAATTACCAAGTGAATCTTACTGCGGGGTAGAAGGGGTGTCGCTTGGCACAACGGCGACATCGCTCATCAGTCGCTCCGCACCTTCGAATAATGCCATGCCAGCGATCATAGAGAGTACAAAAATGATCCCTTGCGGCGCACCAGTCCCCAACGTTACTAGAGCTGGGCCTGGGCAAAAGCCTGCCATACCCCAGCCTGCGCCAAATAGCAGACTACCCACGATCAGACGCTTGTCGATATCGTTTTTAGTCGGGAGTCGGATAGCGCCACCTAAAAAATTTATCGTGCGACGATTTGCAAAGCGAAAGGCCACTAGCCCAACCAAAATCGCACCCCCCATAACGAAAGCTAGCGAGGGATCCCACAGACCTGAAATATCCAGAAAGCCGATGACTTTGGATGGGTCGGTCATACCGGCAAAAATCAAACCGATACCAAAGATCAGACCCACGATAAATGATGAGACGGTGTCTAAATGCGTTTTCATAAGCGGCTCCAATTTACTCTAATGTGCTTTACGCGTGGATTAACAAGTGACGCATCGCAAATACGATGGCCATGCCACTGCCCATGAAGGCGAGTGTGGCGATTAATGAGCGAGGCGATAAACGCGATAAGCCACAGACCCCATGGCCGCTCGTGCAGCCACCGCCGTAGCGTGTGCCTATGCCGACTAAAAGACCGGCGATGACGAGTGTGGTGGGGCTAGCCTCTATCGTAGGAACAACAGGCGCCACAAACACCGCGAGTAATGGTGCTGCCATAATCAAGCCCAGTATAAAAGCCAGACGCCACAACACATCATCTGAGCTTGGGCGTAACAGGCCGCCCAGAATTCCGCTGATACCTGCTATACGACCATTAGCAAGTATGAACAGTGCCGAGGCGGTCCCAATAAGTAGTCCGCCGAGTAACGACATACCTGGGGTGAAGTGCGCTATGTCTAGGGTCATGCTGAATCTCCTTCGGGTGTTTCGCAATACTGTTGATAAAGAACATGAATCACTGCCAGCACTGCTTGGCTAGTCACGCGATAATAAATTTGCTTACCTTCTCGACGTGTTTCTACTAAAGCTTCTTCGCGTAGAACCGCAAGCTGCTGCGAGAGAGTGGGTTGTTGTATGTCGAGTAGTTCTTCTAACTCACCGACACGGCGCTCGCCTTGAGCTAGCTGGCATAACAGCATCAGTCGGTCCGGGTTAGACATCACTCGCATGAGCGCGCACGCTTGATTGGCGGCCTCCCGCATGGTCGGTAGATCGAGGTCAGTGGTGGAGTGTTCTGTCATGACGTTTCGAGGTTGAGGCTGGATAATGTGCGAACAGTATACCTGAATACAATCTATAATTCAATAAACTATTTAAAGTCTAATTAAGTTGGTGGAAATGGCTGGTGCATCATTGCCACGTAGTAGTGCGCTGCCGCACTGATTATGTAAATGACGAATAAAATCAGTGCATTAAAGGTGTTGGTATGAAAAATGGAAGAAGTTTCTCTGGACAAAAATGTGCTGATTGGCAACAATGAGGGTGAACTGATTAGTTCGTATTGTGATTAAGTAGTAGCTTTGTCGTAGCAATGTAAAACCCCCACTATTTACACACCCACCGGAGATTTGCAATGCGTTTAATTCCCGCCGTGCTGGTTGCCCTGCTGGCATCAGCCATTGGCCCGTCTGCTTTTGCAGACACGGCTGAAGTTAAGACTCAGACTATCGTCGAAGTCAAAAAGAAGGGCGCTCATTGCGAGCAAGACCCGAATTGCTTTAACCGTTACCACCCAGCGATCAAACCAGTAGCCCGTGCAAAACCAGGCGACCAGATCGTTGTGCATACACGCGATGCCTTGGATTCGAACTTGAACATCAATTCGAAACCAAAAGACGTAACAGCAATTGACGTGAACTTGATTCACCCAATGACTGGTCCTATCTATATCGAAGGTGCAAAGCGCGGTGACGTGTTGGCCATCAAACTGGTTAACATCACTCCCAATGAATATGGTTACACCACCATCATTCCTGGCTTTGGTTTCTTGCCAGATCTGTACACAGAGCCGTTCGTCGCTAACTGGAAACTGAACCGTGTTGAAGCGGTATCGGCTGAAGTTCCTGGCGTTCGTATTCCTATGAATGGTTTCATGGGCTCAGTGGGTGTTATGCCAGGCGCTGAAGAAGTTGAAACATGGTTGGCACGTGAAACACAATTGGCAGCTGCCGGTGGTGTTGCATTGCCTCCAGAGCCAACCAGCGCACGTCCACCAGAAATTTGCGGCCCGAAAGGCAGCCACAAAGACAAGTGCTTGCGTACCATTCCACCACGTGAAAACGGCGGTAATATGGACGTGAAACAAATGGTTGAAGGTACAACTCTGCTGTTGCCTTGCTTTATTGATGGTTGCGGCTTGTTCATCGGTGACGTGCACTTTGCACAAGGCGATGGCGAAGTTGCCGGTACAGCGATTGAAATGGGTGCAGTTGTAACCGTTGAAACATCGATTCGTAAAGGTATGGCTTCGGTCGTTAAGCAGCCAATGTTTGAAGGCGGTTCGCAGATCAAAAAACTCGAACCAGATAGCTTCCACGCTGTTGTTGGTTATCCTTTGAAAGCTGCTGGCGAAGTGCCACCACAGTGGACATATTTGGATAGCGCAAAGATCAAGCCACTGACTAACTTGTCAAACGATGTCACACTGGCTGCTCGTAACTCCCTGATCAACATGATCGACTGGCTCAAGACCACTAAAGGTCTGACTAAAGAGCAAGCGTTTGTTGTGACCAGCGTTGCTTGCGATCTGCGTATCAGTAACGTTGTTGACGTTCCTAACTATGCAGTGACTACGATTTGCCCAATGAATATTTTTGACAAATAATTCATTGAAATGAAGCACATTTAAGAGCGAGGTTTTACCTCGCTCTTTTTTTGGAAAGACCATGTTTAGAAGACAATTTATTACCAGAGCAGCTGCGCTGCTAGCTGGAGTTACGTTCCCCGCTATTTCTAGCTTTGCCCACACTCCTTACGCTCAATGGGATATTTTCCGAAAACGTAATCTTCAAGTGCTGACCTCGCACGCTGATTTGCCAGGTGACGAAGTTGGGGATGAATGGGTTGCACTGTTGCGCGAAAAACTTCCGCTCAGTCGTGCCTTAGTGAGTCGTGCGCATGACATGCCACGTATTGCTGCGCTATTGAAAACGAATCAGAGCAAGCTGGCGGTTTTATCGTATATGCATGCACGTCTGATGTTTACGGGTTCACCTCCGTTTGAAGAGTATGCTCCCTTGCCGATTGAAGTACTGGTTGATAACGGTAAGTACCTGTTAGTGACTCGTCCCGATTTGCCTTTGCATCATGGCTTTTTGATTGCAGCCACATTGATGCAAGATGCTGACCGCTTGCATTTAGTGAATCCGGGTAAAGGTAAATTTGGTATGAATGTTCATCCGGGTGCGAAAGCGTTCTTCAACGGTGAAAAATTAGAAATGCCTGATAAACCGGTTGAGCAATGATGACTACACTGCGTTCTGTTTTTTTTGCTTGTGCTGTGGCTGTTAGTGCGCTTACCACCCAGACGGTGGTGGCGCATGATTCCATCAATAGCGAAGCCAGAAAAAACTACATAGCTAAGTTACAGGACCTACACAACGTTTTAAGCTCTAAAGAACCTGCCAACGTTCGCGCTAAAGCTCAGTATCAGATTGCCCTAACAGTGGATGAAATCAGAGACTTGTTTAATCAAGACATGATCAGCCACGGCATCGTCAAAGGTTTAGAAACCTCCTTATTGTTGAACGAGCTCAGTCGTACTCCCGACAAACTTGAGGCGTCGCCTAAAACAGGTTTGTATCTATCGCATTTAAAAAGCTACAGAGAAGCGATAAAACTCGATCCTAAAGCACCGTTTGTTGAGCACGCGCGTTTCATGCTGCTGAAGAGTCATTTTTATGACAGCTTTTCAGACAATCCCTTAGCACCGTTTTCTCAATCCAAAGAAGAGTTGATGGAGATGATAGGTCTAGGCGAGGGCTTGCTGAAATCAAAAAATACCTTAGTGAACGCCGAAGAAGTTCGCTTCATCCTCGGAATTCATTATCTGCAGGCGATTAATCAGCAGGTACTACCGAAAGACGACGGACAGAAAAAATTCAAAAAAATGGTTCAAGAGCTGCAAAAAGATTATCCGCAGAGTTTGAAGTTGTTAACGCTTGAGGCGCTGGCGCAATAATGACAGTCGTAAGGGCAGCTAACTCAGCGATCTTTTCATCATGGCTACCAAAGATCTTGGTGGGTTGTTGCATGTGGCTTGCCCTCGGAGCACTCAGTGAGAGCTCTGCACATCAGACTGGAAATAGCTATCTGAATATTCGCCAAGTTGATGGACACGTGGCGGTGGACTTAGATTTCTATGTGCGCGATCTGGGTAACCTATTGCAAAAGCCAGGAAAAGAAAGCGAACCTCCACCCACGGCTGATCAACTGAAGTCTCTGCAAGAGCCGATTACTGAAGCGATTCAAAAGTCGTTAAAACTAGAAATTGATGAGCAGCTGGTGCCGCTGGAATTTACTGCGCAATCAGTCGCTGTGCATAACGATGGCTTGTATGTCAGGCAGCAATTCGTAGGGCCAGCTATCGAGCCGAAAGCCCGCTTCGTAGTCATTCGTTATGAATTTTTCACCCAGAACGATAAATTAGGGCGTGCCTTTCTGCGCTTAGCGCTGAATGGCGATGAAATTTCATCGGTGATCGATCAATCGAATGCTATTCAGCGTTTTGCGTTGGGTGAGACAAAACGTATCTCGACCATTTTTTTGTTTGCCAAAGAAGGTGCCAAACATATCTGGGAGGGTTTTGATCATCTGCTGTTTTTATTGACGCTACTGCTGCCCGGAATCATGTTGTGGAAAAAACGCTCTGACGTGGCTTTATCAGACGAGGCAGCGCCCGAAGCACGAGTGAATCGCAAGGCAGAATTTTTTGCTTTGAAGGTGATTACGGCGTTCACGATTGCGCATTCGATTACGCTGGCGTTAGCGACGTTTGGCTTTGTGTCGTTTCAATAAAAACTAATAGAATCTCTCTTAGCTTTTTATTTCTTTTCGTCAGTGTTGTTGTAACTTCTGTTATTATTTCTTTTGATT
>JBEGSP010000318.1:0-11157 GCA_041179845.1 Pseudomonadota bacterium | reverse complement strand
CGCTCCACCTATCGTGAATACACGATCGACTCCAGCGATTTCAGCAGCAGCCAGCACTAAGGAATTTTTTACACCGTCAGGCGTCGGTACCACCATGATGACTTCGCCCACACCAGCCACTTTCGCGGGAATCGCATTCATCAACACCGATGATGGATAAGCCGCCTTACCACCGGGGACATAAATACCCACCTTGTCGAGGGCTGTCACTTTTTGACCCAACACCGTGCCATCGGCTTCAGTGAAAAGAAATCCATCCGAGCCGCATTCTTTTTTTTGCCGCTCATGATAAGCACGCACTCTGTCGGCCGCCTGCTGCAACGCATGTCGGCGTGCTTCGGGCAAACCAGCTAACGCTGCTTGTCTTTCGGCACGCGGGATTTCAAGTGCCTGAACGCTGGATGCGTTGAGGCGATCAAATTTATTGGTGTAGTCAAGTAAAGCGGCATCACCCCGCTGACGAACGTTGGCAATGATGTCGGCAGCGACGCGATCAATCGCCTCATCTTCCGATGCCTCAAAGGCCAGTACAGCCATCAGCTTCTGGTGGAAATCGCGCTCAGTAGAATCGAGTTGACGTATAACGACGGACATAAATTATTTTTCGCTACGGGATGCACGATCAAACGCATCGATGATCGACTGCAGTTTTTCTCGTTTAAGTTTTAATGCGGCTCGGTTGACGACTAAACGTGCGGAGATGTCCATGATGTGCTCAACCTCAACCAAGTTATTAGCACGCAAGGTACTGCCAGTCGACACTAAATCAACAATCGCATCCGACAGCCCCACCAAGGGGCCTAACTCCATCGAGCCATACAGCTTGATCAAATCAACGTGCACGCCTTTTTCGGCGAAATGTTCACGAGCGACCTGAACATATTTAGTCGCCACTCGCAAACGTGCGCCCTGACGCACGGCATTGGCATAATCAAAGCCTGAATGCACTGCCACCGACATTCGGCATTTGGCGATATGTAAATCAATCGGCTGATACAAACCTTCGCCACCATGTTCAAGCAGCACGTCTTTGCCTGCAACACCAAAATCTGCTGCTCCGTATTGCACATAGGTAGGTACATCCGAGGCACGAACAATCACCACGCGTATCTGCGGATCGCTGGTTGGCAAGATTAATTTGCGAGATTTTTCTGGATCTTCAGTCACCTCAATGCCGGCTGCTTTAAGCAAAGGCAGGGTCTCTTCAAAGATGCGCCCTTTAGATAGAGCAAGGGTAATGGTCTGATCCGTCATTTGATTCTCTGTATGTCTGCACCTACGGCTGATAGCTTAGCTTCCATCCTATCGTAACCACGATCTAGATGATAAATGCGATCGACCAGTGTCTGCCCCTCGGCGGCGAGGCCGGCAATAACCAATGAAGCAGACGCTCGTAAATCGGTTGCCATTACCGGCG
The DNA here is from genome assembly GCA_041179845.1 of Pseudomonadota bacterium. Classification (GTDB taxonomy): domain Bacteria; phylum Pseudomonadota; class Gammaproteobacteria; order Burkholderiales; family Burkholderiaceae_D; genus Pernthalerella. The sequence continues at coordinate 9,740 of JBEGSP010000318.1, read as the reverse complement.
CTCCAACCAATTTCGGTACACCGTTGATGATGGCCGTATGTCCATCGATATCGATTAATGCGCCCAGACGGTTTAGCTCCTGAACATGCATGTAACGGTTTTCGAAAATAGTCTCTGTAACTCTGCTCGTGCCCTCGGCAACACAATTTAGCGCCATAACCTGAGCTTGCATATCGGTGGGGAATCCGGGGTATTCCGTGGTACGAAAATTAACGGCCTTGGGTCGACTCGACATTTGCACCCGAATCCAATCGTCGCCGTTAGTCATGACAACACCCGCCTCGCGCAATTTATCAACGACTGCGTCCAGCAAATCAGCCCGCGCATGTCTAAGCGTTACATCACCACCAGCCGCGGCAACCGCGCACAAAAAAGTACCCGTTTCAATACGGTCTGCAATCACGGCATGTGACGCACCATGTAAAGCTGGGACACCCATCACACGCAAACAATCCGTTCCTATACCTTCAATGCGCGCTCCCATAGCAACCAACAAATTAGCTAAATCAGTGACCTCAGGTTCACGAGCGGCGTTTTCAAGTACGGTTTCACCTTCAGCTAGGGTAGCGGCCATCAGCAAATTTTCGGTGCCGGTGACGGTGATCATGTCAGTGACTATGCGCGTACCTTTGAGTTTTTTTGCGCGCGCATGAATGTAACCAGCTTCGATGCGTATCTCCGCACCCATCGCCTGCAAACCTTTGATGTGCTGATCGACTGGGCGCGAACCAATCGCGCATCCACCGGGTAATGAAACTTTGGCTTCGCCAAAGCGTGCCAGCAAAGGCCCCAATACCAGAATCGATGCGCGCATCGTCTTCACCATCTCATAGGGTGCCTCGAGACGATTGATATCGCGACCGCACAACTCCGTCACGCCCTCTTTGGTCTGAACTGATAACCCCATTTGCACTAGCAGCTTCTGCATAGTGGCAACATCTTGCAGCTTGGGCACATTCGATAACGCCAGCGTATCCGCCGTCAGCAAACCTGCACACAAAATAGGCAGTGCTGCATTCTTTGCACCAGAAACGATAATCTCACCCGATAGGCGCTTACCTCCGGTTATAAGCAGTTTGTCCATTACGACTGATGCTCTTCCGGTGTAAGAGTTTTCATTGATAGCGCGTGTATCTCTTCGCGCATACGATCACCCAGCGCTGCGTATACCAATTGATGACGCTGAATCAATCGCTTACCGGCAAACGCGGGCGATACGATGAGTGCGGTGAAATGCTGGCCATCACCATCGACTTCTAAATGCGTGCACTCGAGTCCGTTGGCGATATAGTCTTTAATTCGTTCAGGTGTAGGCAACATCATGTACCTTTGTAAAAATTCAAACTAAATTATTTTTGCGGTAACCGCAGCTCAATGCCGTAATTTATAACCACGCTTAAGGAGCCTCACTGCAATCCCAGCTAATACGGCAAAAAATACTGATACGATCAGTAAGCTAGTCGCTGGCGGCACATCAGAGTGACCAAAGAAGCCATAGCGGAAGCCATCAATCATATAAAAAAATGGATTGGCATGCGAAACCGCCAGCCAAAACGGAGGTAAGGAATGCACTGAGTAAAAAACCCCTGCTAAAAATGTCGCCGGCACAATCAAGAAATTTTGAAATGCCGCTAGCTGATCAAATTTTTCCGCCCAAATTCCAGCTAACAAACCCATGGTCCCTAAGATGGCGGCACCAATCAGCGCAAACACAATTATCCATAGCGGCGCGACAAATGAGAGCTTGGCAAACCAGACAGTGATAAAAAAGACGCCCGTACCCACTGCCAGACCCCGAACCATCGCTGCCAATACATACGCCCCAAACATTTCCCAATGAGAGAGCGGTGCAAGTAAAACAAATACGAGGTTACCTGTAATCTTAGATTGGATTAATGAAGACGATGAATTTGCAAACGCATTTTGCAGCACACTCATCATCACCAATCCCGGAACCAGAAACGCGGTGTAAGACACGCCAGGGAAAACTTGCACATGCTCTTCTAGTACATGGCCAAAGATGAGTAAGTACAACATCGCAGTGACGATAGGCGCGGTCAGCGTTTGAGTCGCCACCTTCCAAAACCGCAGTAATTCTTTACGAAATAACGTCTGAAATCCGGTCATTTATCACCACCCATGACCTGCATGAATACATCTTCCAAATCCGCTTGATGCAACTGCAGATCCTCTAACTTCGCTCCCGAATCGCGTATCGTGGCAAGTATTCCTTCCACTTCGTCGTGATGATTGACGCGTAAGGTGTACTGATCACCCGCGATCAATTCATCTGGATGAGATACCAATCCATGCAATGAAGAAGGCAGCTTGCCACCTGATAGTTTGACGACCAGCTGAGAGCCCGAAATACGTCCAATTAATGCCGCCGTTGAATCCAGCGCCACCACTCGACCCGATTTGAGCATCGCAATCCGACTGCACAAGGCCTGCGCCTCTTCGAGGTAATGAGTAGTGAGCACCACGGTGTGGCCTTCGCGATTCAGACGTCCAATGAAATTCCACAAGGTCTGACGCAATTCCACATCAACGCCTGCGGTAGGTTCATCCAACATGATGACCGGTGGCTTATGCACCAGTGCCTGCGCTACCAGCACACGCCGCTTCATACCACCGGATAGCGAGCGCATATTGCTATCGGCTTTAACGGTGAGATCTAGGTTGTGCATGACCTCATCAATCCACGCATCATTGTTACGAATACCAAAATAACCCGACTGCATGCGCAATGTTTCGCGAACAGTAAAGAAAGGATCAAACACTAACTCTTGAGGTACCACGCCTAAACACTGACGTGCGCTTCGGTAATCCGTTACAACGTCATGACCTTGAATCGCGACAGTACCCTCATCAGCGCGCGCCAATCCCGCAATGATGGAAATTAAGGTGGTTTTACCGGCGCCATTCGGACCCAAAAGACCGAAAAATTCGCCCGCAGCAATTTTTAAAGAAACACCGCCCAAAGCCTGCAAGGAGCCGTAGCGCTTTTTTACGTTATCTATGTGAATGGCGGTCATGAGGGGAGAAGCAAGGCAAATGCTGCCCGCGCTCCAAAGCGCGCGCAAAGTCCTTGATTATAGGGGATTTGGGGGCTGGGACTTGCCTCAGTGAACAGACCCACCTAGTAAAGCAGAAGATAGCGCTAGAACAAAGACTTAGAGCAGTACATCCACGCCGTATAACTTGGCCAAACTAAGTAAACCTTCTGGCAAACCAACAAGCTCCAGATTCACACTTTTTTCGCTCGCAGCGCGCTGCCAAGCTAGCAGGGCCGACACAGCAGAGGAATCAAAACGAGCCAAGCCGGAAAGATCAATCGTAGTCGCGCCCTGAACTATGGCCTCCATGCCCTCGCGCAGCACATCGGCGGCATCCGTCATGGTGATGGAGGTCGGGGCAAAACTCATATCAACTCTTGGTTTGTTTGGGTGGTGTGGCAGCCAATCGCTTATTGCGTTCAGCCAGCGCCTTAATCAGGCCGTCGATTCCGCTTTTGCCAATTTCAGCAGAAAAGGTGCCCTTGTAGGTTTCAACTAGCCAAGCGCCCAGGATATTTACGTCATAAATTTTCCAACCAGCTGCTGTTTTCTCAAGGCGGTAATTCAGCTGTATTGGTTCGCCGCGTGGCTGCAGCACCATGGAACGTACTTCGACCTCATCGTCATCGGCCGCTGCACGCATAGGTTTAAATTCTAGAACTTGATTGCGAACCTGCGCGATGGCACCCGAGTAGGTATAGATCAACAGGGTACGAAATTCAGTCGTCAGCGCAGCCTGTTGTTCAGGTGTCGCTTCACGCCAGAACCGGCCTGATGCCAGCGCTGTCATTCGTTGAAAATTTACATGAGGGATGACCTTGTTTTGGACAACCTCGATAATGCGCTGCTGATTGCCAGCCTGAATCTGCTTATCGGTCTTGGCCAGCTCTAAAATTTCTTGACTCACCCGCTTGATCAGAACGTCGGGAGCTTCTTGCTGCGCACTGACTTCACCGGCAAAAAATAAAAACGCCGATAACAAGCCAGTGAAAACAATTCGTGAATTAAACATAAGAAGCCTGTGTCTTTGGGTGAACCAGGCCGCTGATTTATGCGACCCAAAGACCAGATGATACAGAAGGCTGGGGCGCCTCATCAAAAGCCAAGTTAAAAACCGTGCTGATGCTGCAACAGATTAGTCTTTGCCATCTCGCACACGGCTTTCTCTGCGCTGGAGATACGCATCCCGATAGAACTGGTAAGGATCGAGTGCCGCGCCTTCCATAATATTTGTGGTGTCCAACACTGAAGCACGATCATCCACAAGCCGAAGTGCACGACCCGTATTTTTGGCTCGAACGGGTACATCGCTCGACGCTGTCAGGGGGTCAGCATATAAATCGACCGGTTTGGCTAAGGCATCGCGCACAGTGCTGGGACCCAATATGGGTAGAACGAAATACGGGCCGGATTTGGCACCCCATACCGCAAGCGTCTGACCAAAGTCTTCTTCATGCTTGGGCAATCCCATCGGGGTGGCCACGTCGATCAAACCAGCGATACCGATAGTTGAGTTAAAGATAACTCGCACCAAATCAGTGGTGCCGTCTTTCGGCTTACCCTGCAAGTAATTATTCGCAGCGGTCCATACGTCGCCTATGTTGGCAAAGAAATTTCCAATCGCTTCGCGAACCACAGTGGGAACAACCTTCACGTAGCCCGTGGCGACCGGTTTGAGCACATTGTCGTCAACCGATTTGTTAAACGTAAACATCGAGCGGTTATAGTTCTCATAAGGATCGCGTGGGTCGCTGCCCGCACCCGGCACGGTGGTCGCGCAAGCGGTCAGCAGAAACGCTGCCATCACGATGGCGCTCCACCGTATCAATCGTTGTGGGCCTATCATTTTTTCTCCCCGCCGCTTCCTTCGGCTGCCTTACTAAATAAAAACTGGCTTATCAAATTCTCAAGAACGATAGCCGACTGTGTACTCTTGATACGTTCACCTTCAGCAAAATTCTTTGTGTCGCCGCCAGGCTCTAATCCTATGTACTGCTCACCCAGCAAACCCGATGTCAGAATTTTAGCTGAGCTATCGCGCGGGAACTGAAATTCCGACTGTACACGCATCGTGACCTGCGCCTGAAATGTCTTGTCATCGAATGCAATGCGTTCTACCCGACCAACCACCACACCCGCACTCTTGATCGGCGCACGCGGCTTTAAGCCGCCAATATTGTCAAAGCGCGCGACCAGCGCATAGCTGGGGCCAAAGCTCATTGAGCTCATATTGCCTGCCTTGAGGGCCAAGAACATGATGGCTATCGCACCCAACAACACGAATAGACCAACCCACACATCTAGAGATTTACGTTGCATGTCTTCCTCAGCTAAACATGAGTGCGGTGAGCAGAAAGTCCAGCCACAACACCATCAATGAACCAATCACGACGGTGCGTGTAGTGGCTCGCGCTACACCTTCAGGTGTCGGCGCTGCGCAAAAACCCTCGTAGAGAGCTATAAATGTAACCGCTACACCAAACACAAAACTTTTAATGACGCCGTTCAATACATCGGCCCAGACATCAACGCCGGCTTGCATCTGCGACCAGAATGCCCCTTCATCAACGCCGATTAGCTGAACACCAACAATATAACCGCCCAACACGCCGACCGCGCTGAAAATAGCGGCTAGCACGGGCATAGAAATGACTCCGGCCCAAAACCGTGGGGCCAGCACTCGTTTCATCGGATCAACCGCCATCATTTCCATCGCAGCCAGTTGCTCACCCGCCTTCATCAAACCAATTTCTGCGGTTAACGATGTTCCCGCGCGTCCTGCAAACAGTAGTGCCGTAACGACCGGCCCGAGCTCGCGAATCAGCGACAACGCCACCAACAAACCCAGCGCTTGTTCTGAACCATATTTATTCAGCGTGTAATAGCCCTGCAGACCCAACACGAAGCCCACAAACAAACCTGACACCGCAATAATGACTAGCGAATAATTACCAATAAAATGAATTTGATCTGTCACCAATCGCGGCCTGCGAAATGCGCTTGGGGAGGCCAGTATCAAGGCCAGAAAAGTGCGCGAAGCCGCTCCCAGACCCTCTAGTCTGTTTCGAACCGTTCCACCCAACTGCGCCAGCAGATCAAGAATTAAATTCATCAGCGCGCTTTCATGCCCAACTGCTCAGCGATAGTTTTTCCAGGATAGTGGAAAGGTACGGGACCATCGGGCTCAGCATTCACGAACTGCTTTACATAGGGATCATCGGATGCGCGCATTTGCGCGGGCGTACCGTGTGCGACAATTTTTCCCTGCGAAAGAAAGTACACATAATCAGCAATGCTGAACGATTCATGTACATCATGTGACACCACAATCGATGTTGAACCCAACGCATCGTTCAATTTGCGAATCAGATTAGCAGTCACACCCATAGAAATCGGATCTAGTCCTGCAAAGGGTTCGTCATACATAATCAACTGAGGATCCAAAGCAATCGCGCGAGCCAAGGCAACACGACGCGCCATGCCTCCAGAAATTTCAGCAGGTTTCAAGGCGGCGGCGTTCGACAACCCAACTGCCTGCAACTTCATCAAAACTAGATCGTGAATCATACTCTCCGGCAAACTCGTATTTTCTCTGAGAGGAAACGCGACGTTATCGAAAACAGTCAGATCAGTGAAGAGCGCGCCATGCTGAAACAACATACCCATACGTCGGCGCATTGCATATAGCTCAGAGACGTTCAAGCTACTAATCTCTTGACCATCAACAGTCAACCCACCAGATTGCGCGCGTATCTGACCACCGATTAACCTTAGCACCGTCGTCTTGCCCGATCCCGAGCCACCCATAACAGCGATCACGCCGCCTGTGGGAAACTGCATAGTCAACCCAGAGAGTATAGGCCGCTCGCTATAGCCAAAATGCAGGTCACGAATTTCTACAAGATTGGGCACAAGAAGTGAGATTAGTTATCGATTGAAAGGGACATTGTAATTCACGGGAACCTCAGTTCGGAGTCTGGCTGCGTAAATCCTATGATGAAGACTGTCGCAAAAATAAAAATGCCCGCCAACGACGCGGGCATTTTTATTGATTCCATGCTGCAACCGCTTAACGGGGCAGCACCGAAGAACCCATCAAGAATTCATCGACTGCGCGTGCACATTGCCGACCTTCGCGTATAGCCCATACTACCAGCGACTGGCCGCGCCGCATGTCACCTGCAGCAAACACTTTCGGCACCGATGTCTGGTAACAGCCGTCACCATCCGTCGTGGCCTTGGCATTGCCACGCGCATCCTTATCTACGCCAAATGCTTCCAACACAGAGTTCACTGGCGAGACAAAACCCATAGCCAGCAACACCAAATCTGCTTTGAGCTCAAATTCGGAACCGGCAACTTCAACCATTTTTCCATCTTTCCACTCAACACGCGCTGCGATGAGTTTCTCAACCTTGCCGTTCTTACCCTCAAGACGCTTGGTGGCAACTGCCCAATCACGTTCGCAACCTTCTTCGTGCGAAGACGATGTACGCATCTTGGTTGGCCAGTAAGGCCAGACCAACGGCTTGTTTTCAACTTCCGGAGGTTGGGGTAAAAGTTCAAATTGAGTGACTGAAGCAGCACCATGACGGTTCGATGTGCCCACGCAATCAGAGCCGGTATCACCACCACCAATCACCACCACGTGTTTACCCGTGGCCATCAATTGATCCTTGAGCTTATCCCCTGCATTGACGCGATTTTGTTGTGGCAAAAATTCCATCGCGTAATGCACACCACTTAACTCACGACCAGGTACGGGTAAGTCACGCGGCCACTCAGCGCCACCGGCAACGATAACAGCGTCGAATTCTTTATTGAGCTGTTCGGGTGAAATGGTTTCTTTCGATAAGCTCAGTATCTCTTTCGGAAAATCTTTACCGACAAATACACTCGTCCGAAACTTCACACCCTCCGCCTGCATTTGCTCTACGCGACGATCGATGTGGGATTTCTCCATTTTGAAATCGGGAATGCCATAACGAAGTAAGCCACCAACACGGTCGTTCTTCTCAAATACAGTCACATCATGTCCAACGCGCGCTAGTTGTTGAGCAGCGGCCATACCCGCAGGGCCAGAACCAATGATCGCTATTTTTTTTCCTGTCTTGCTGCTAGGCGGTTGTGGCACGACCCAACCATTTTCCCAGCCTTTGTCGATAATGAAATGCTCGATCGATTTAATACCTACTGGATCATCATTGATACCCAACGTACAGGCAGACTCGCATGGAGCGGGACAAATACGGCCAGTGAACTCTGGAAAATTATTCGTCGAGTGTAAATTTTCCAAAGCCTCACGATAGTGGCCATTGAAAACCAAATCATTCCAATCGGGGATGATGTTATTGACAGGACATCCGTTGTTACAAAACGGAATACCGCAATCCATGCAGCGTGCGCCCTGAACTTTGGCATCGGCGTCCGACAGGTGCATCATAAATTCTTTGTAATGCTTGGTGCGTGCCTGCGGCGCTTCGCTCGCCTCTTGAAGGCGCTGATATTCCATGAAGCCAGTAACTTTACCCATGTTTATTCTCTTTTCTTTTCTACGAATGTGACTGAGTTTGATCGTTTTCTAACGTCATTCTCAGGTCGTCACTTTTTCCTTAGCTTTGCCAGCCTTCGCCGCAAACATTTCACCCAGAGCACGCTTGTACTCAGTAGGGAAAACTTTGACGAATTTAGCGCGTGCATTATTCCAATCATCCAGCAAGGTGCGCGCGCGCGTACTTCCTGTGTGTTTGAAATGACGCTCAATTAATCCCTTGAGAATGACTTCATCTGTTTGTCTCTCGCCATTACGGATTACGCTGTGCCAGCTCGATGGATTAACGGTTGACTCTTGTTCAGCCGCAGAGAGCACTGGATCAAGCGCTACCATCGCCAGATTACATTTCTGAGCGAAGCTACCGTCTTCATCAAACACATAGGCCAGTCCGCCTGACATACCTGCTGCAAAGTTACGGCCGGTTTCACCCAACACAACCACGGTGCCTCCCGTCATGTATTCACAACCGTGATCGCCTGTGCCCTCAACCACCGTAACAGCACCTGAGTTACGCACTGCAAAACGTTCACCAGCAACGCCATTAAAGAAGGCTTCACCAGCGATCGCGCCATACAAGACCGTGTTACCAATGATGATGTTATCGACTGCTCTGCCGCGGAACTCTGTATTTGGGCGCACGATAATCCGTCCACCCGAGAGTCCTTTACCGACATAGTCATTACCCTCGCCGACTAAATCCAATGTCACACCATGCGCGAGAAATGCGCCGCATGACTGACCGGCCGTACCTTGCAGTTGAATATGAATCGTATCGTCTGGCAATCCTTCATGACCATACTTCTTCGCGACCACGCCAGACAGCATCGCACCGACCGTACGATTTAAATTCTTGACCGGCGAAATGAAGGACACTTTTTCACCGCGTTCAATCGCTGGCTTAGCCTGATCTATCAGTTTGTGATCCAGTGCCTTGCTCAAGCCGTGATCTTGCGTCAACACATGATGACGCGGCTGATCTGCGGCAATATTCGGTAAGTAGAAAATCTTGCTGAAGTCCAGACCCTTGGCCTTCCAATGACTCACTGCTCGTGACTTATCGAGAAGATCAGCACGGCCAATCAACTCTTCAAACTTACGTATACCCAGCTGAGCCATGATTTGACGCGCCT
>JBEGSP010000317.1:0-24350 GCA_041179845.1 Pseudomonadota bacterium | reverse complement strand
ACTTTCGACCCAACGATTTCAGTCAGACGAACGATTTGTCGATTGGGGTTAGGTAGCTCAAGCCCCATGTAGTTCTTACCGGGGATAGTCTCAACCACGCGTATCGATGTTAATGACAAAGCGCGCGCCAGATCGCGTGCGAGGTTAACGATTTGACTGCCTTTGACGCCGGTCGCCGGTTCGATTTCGTAACGCGTAATCACGGGTCCGGGATACGCAGCAACCACTCGAACTTCAACACCAAAATCTGAGAGTTTTTTCTCAATCAAGCGGCTGACAAATTCCAAGGTATCTACGCTGACTGTTTCCTGCTCACTGGGTGGCTCATCAAGTAAGGATAACGGTGGCAAATTGGTATCTGGCATATCCAAAAACAGCGATACCTGTTTTTCTTTTTGCGCTCGCTCAGATTTAGGTACTGACACCACTTGCGGCACGATTTGTATAGGCGAGGTTGCCTTAGATTCGACTATACGCGCGCGTTCTTGCTCAACCACTTCTTCACGCTTGACGGCAGCCTCTTGGCCCACTTTACGGTCCTGCCACTCAACATACAGCGCGTTGAGCAATTGAACAAAACTCTCTATTGCGCCGCCCAAACGTTCAGCGACAGCCAACCACGACACATGAAAGCACAAGCTAAAACCCAAGCCAAACAACATCAGCAGCAATAAGGTCCCACCATCAAAACCAAAACCCGCTTGTGCGCTGCCTCCGACTAATTCACCCAATACACCACCGGGGTCGCGTGGCAGTTTCACTTTCAGGCTATACATGCGAACAAATTCGAGACCGCAACTGCCCAGCACCAACAGCACAAAACCACCGATGCGTATGAACACTTCATAACGATGCGGCGCTTCCTGTTCTTGCTGGAGGAAAAAACGATTAGCGAGACGTCGATAACTCACCCAGACGGCGGCCAACATCGCCACGCACCACCACCAGGCCGAAAATCCAAAAATGTAGAACATCAAATCCGACAACCAAGCACCTGCCGAGCCACCCCAATTCAGAGGCTTGGTCGACATACCCGCGTGCGACCAACCAGAATCGGCCGTCGAATACGTAAACATGACCAGCGTGAGGTAGGCACCAATAACGGCCAACAACAACCAACGGGCCTCGGAAAGCAGGCGTATCAGTCGATTCGGCAGGGGATCAGGCGCCGCGGCAGGGGGTGTTCGGGTATAGGTGGAGGTGTTTCGGCTCATGACATTCACAGGTTCTGAGCAGGCTCCTGTAGGGGGCCGTCAGTTCATCTATAATTTCGTTTTGATTTTTGCGGCACTATCGCATGAATCCATACAGGATGATACTCCCTCCGGTCAGCATTTTCCCTGTTCCAGCGATTACGCACACTCTGTTCACTTAATCATTTCAAAAGATTTTCATGTCCAACCCTAAACATGCTCGTGTTCTTATTATTGGCTCCGGCCCTGCCGGCTACAGCGCTGCCGTCTACGCGGCGCGCGCCAACCTCAATCCGGTACTAATTACTGGGGTTGAGCAAGGCGGTCAGCTCATGACTACCACCGATGTAGAAAACTGGCCAGGTGATCCCATGGGCGTGCAAGGCCCGGAACTCATGCAACGACTGCTGCAACATGCCGAACGCTTTAATACCGAGATCATCTTTGATCATATTCACACAACGCATCTGACCGAAAAACCGATACGCTTAGTTGGCGATTCAGGCGTCTATACCTGCGATGCTCTGATTATTGCCACAGGTGCCTCAGCTCAGTATTTAGGTCTGCCCTCCGAACAGAATTTCATGGGCAAAGGTGTGTCTGCGTGTGCCACCTGCGACGGCTTTTTCTACAAAAATCAAGAAGTAGCGGTTATCGGTGGGGGTAACACGGCTGTTGAGGAAGCATTGTATTTATCAAATATCGCCAGCAAAGTAACCGTGGTTCATCGCCGCGATAAATTCCGCGCAGAGCCCATTTTGATTGACCGACTAATGGCGAAAGTGAATGAAGGCAAAGTCGTCATTCAATGGAATCACACCTTGGATGAAGTTACTGGGGATGATAGCGGCGTCACTGGCATGGTGATTCGTTCGACTAAGGACGATAAAACCACGCCAATTTCTCTGCATGGTTTATTCATTGCGATTGGTCATAAGCCCAACACCAGCATTTTTGAAGGACAACTAGCCATGAACAATGGCTATCTCATCACTAAGAGTGGGTTGGAAGGTATGGCCACCATGACCAGCATTGAAGGTGTGTTTGCCGCTGGCGATGTGCAAGATCATGTGTATCGTCAGGCAATTACTAGTGCTGGTACGGGTTGTATGGCTGCATTAGATGCGCAACGCTATCTCGAAAGTCTGGAATAAACGCGTAGGACTGCACCGCTGTCTAAAACTCCGCAGTTCCCATTAGGAGACCTGCATGATCAAAGACCTTGCTGAACTTAAGGCGCTGAAGCAGCGATTGAAAGCACGCGCTGAAGCAGCGCTTAAAGCGGAACAAGAACGTCGTGAACGTGAGCGCGAGGCGAATCTATTTCGTACTACTGTTGGTGAAGTTGCGCCACTGAGAACGGCTGCACGAGTCAGCACTCCCTTACCTCGACCACAACCTATCGCTCATCAACGACTGGCGGATGATGAAGCTGCATTGCATGAATCCTTATCCGATGAATTTAGTATCGATACGCTGCTACAGATAGATGAAGACCTTAGCTTTGTGCGCGGCGGTATCGGCCCCGATGTACTACGCAAATTACGTGGCGGTGGTTGGGTCACACAAGATCAATTAGATTTGCATGGCTTGCGTACCGATCAAGCACGTGAAGCTTTGAGTCAGTTCGTGCGCGATTCAGTCAAACGGGGAATGCGCTGCGTACGCATCATTCACGGCAAAGGCTTGGGCTCACTAGGGAAAAAACCGGTGTTGAAAAATAAAGTGAGAAACTGGCTGGTACAAAAAGACGAAGTGCTGGCTTTTTGTCAGGCGCGCGCTGCCGATGGAGGCAGCGGCGCGCTGATGGTATTGCTTAAGGGTTAGGTAAGTTAGCTTATACCGCGTCCGAACCAGTCTCGCCGGTACGAATTCGAATCACTTGCTCGACCGAGCGAACAAAGATCTTGCCATCACCAATTTTTCCGGTGCGCGCAGCTTTGATAATTGCATCAACGGCACTATCAAGCACTTCTTCAGTCACAACTGCCTCTACCTTCACCTTGGGCAGAAAATCAACAACATACTCTGCGCCACGGTACAGCTCAGTATGACCTTTCTGACGGCCAAAACCCTTAACTTCAGTGACGGTCAGGCCAGTAACGCCCACGTTGGCCAATGCCTCGCGGACTTCGTCGAGCTTAAAAGGCTTAATGACGGCGATGATCTGCTTCACGGTGTGCTCCTCTGAATGGTAATGAATGAATTTTACTCTTTGAAGCGTGAGGTAATCGGATAACGCCAGTCTCGACCAAACGCACGATGCGTCACACGCGGACCAACCGGCGCCTGTCTACGCTTGTACTCATTGATTTTGATCAGTCGGACAATACGATCCACATCCTCCTGACGATACCCTGCGGCGAGCAGTTCTGCAACGCCTTGCCCCTCCTCCATATACAAATTGAGTATGCCATCGAGTACTTCGTACGGGGGTAATGAATCTTGGTCAGTCTGGTTAGGTCGCAATTCCGCCGAAGGCGCACGAGTCAAAATACGATCTGGAATCACATCACTAATGCTATTTCGATAATGGCAAAGACGGTACACCAAGGTCTTGGCGATATCCTTGATCACCGCATAGCCGCCTGCCATGTCGCCATACAACGTGCAATAGCCGGTCGCCATCTCGCTTTTATTCCCCGTCGTTAGAACGATAGAGCCTGACTTGTTGGACAAGGCCATCAACAAGGTTCCGCGTATACGAGCCTGAATATTTTCTTCGGTGGCATCCTCTGCCAGATTGGCAAATTCAAAATCCAGCGAATGGCGGAAAGCCGTAAAGCAATCGGAAATAGGGATTTCGTCATAGCGAACATCCAAACGTTCCACCATGTCGCGTGAATCAATCCACGAAATTTCAGCGGTGTAGTCGGATGGCATCATGACGGCACGGACCTTGTCCGCACCCAGTGCATCCACTGCAATCGCTAAGGTAAGTGCCGAATCTACACCACCAGAAAGACCAATGATGGCACCCGGGAAGCCATTTTTACCTACATAGTCGCGCACGCCTAAAACCAGCGCTTCATACACTTGAGCTTCAAGTGATATGGCTTCAGGAAGTGGCTGCGCTTTGGGCTGCCCTGCGTTGAATTCAACTAGCGTTAGCGATTCTTTGAATGACGGCGCTTGAACGCATACTTCACCCGCCGAATTCATTACAAATGAACCGCCATCAAATACCAATTCATCCTGAGCGCCAATAAGATTGGCATACACCAGCGCCATGCCTTGCTTACACACGTTTTCACGCATCACATCTAAACGCAGATGTTGTTTATTCATGTGATAAGGCGATGCATTTGGCACCAACAACACCTGCGCTCCGGCCGCGCGCGCGCGCGCAGGCATATCGGGATACCACGTATCTTCACAAATATTGATTGCGAAACGAATACCCTTGAGATCAAACGTGCAAACCTCATCTGCCGCAATAAAATATCGCTTCTCATCAAACACGGTGTAATTCGGTAGTGCATGCTTGCAGTAGCTTGCGATGATGCGACCGTTACACAAAACGGACGCTGCGTTGTAATGCAACGATCCCTGCTGCATTGGATGACCCACAATCACATGCAAATCTTTAAGCTCAGCGAGCTCAGCAGCAAGCGCATGCAACGCCTGTTCTGATTTTGCGTAAAATGAACGGCGAAGCAGCAAGTCTTCCGGCGGGTAGCCGACGAGCGAGAGCTCGGGTGTGAGCACAATATCAGCGCCCAACTCAGTGGCCTGGCGTGCAGCATGTGCGATGAGCTGGCTGTTTCCAACCAGATCACCCACTGTACTGTTGATCTGTGCAATTGCTACGTTAACTAAGCCCAAACGATTCATCGGTAACCAAGCTTCAAAGAGGCTAATCCTGCAAAACCAGAATTATCGCACGCGCATCCTTTCTTCTCTGGCCGAACTGCAACCAAGCACATGGGATGATCTGGTTCGCTCGCAGCCCGAGGCGAACCCGTTTCTGTCGTATGCCTTTCTGCACGCGCTGCATGAATCCGGTAGCGCCAGTGAAAAATCCGGCTGGCAACCCCAGTACCTCACGATTTGGCAAGGCGACAATCTGATCGCAGCATTACCTATGTATGCAAAGTTTCACTCATATGGTGAATATGTATTCGACTGGGCCTGGGCCGATGCCTATCGTCGCAATGGCTTGGAATACTATCCAAAACTGTTATCAGCGATTCCGTTTACACCCGTGACAGGCGGTCGGCTGCTTGCAACGGACGCGGCGGCACAAGCGGCATTGATAGCCGCACTCAAAGAAGTTCAAGAAAAAAATGATCTCTCCTCAACGCACATTCTTTATCCACCCGAGCAAGAAGCGAAGCGTTTAGAAGAGGCTGGATTTATGCTTCGCAAGGGTGTTCAGTTCCACTGGAAAAATCAAGGCTTTGATAATTTTGAACAATTTCTTTCAACATTAGAACAAAAAAAACGAAAAAATATTCGCGCCGAGCGACGCAAAGTACGCGATGCCGGAATCACGTTGCGTCAACTCCCTGGGGTGCAAGCGAGCGAATCTGATTGGCGATTTTTTAAGCGATGCTACGACACTACCTATAGCGCTCATTATTCAACGCCCTATTTGAATCTTGATTTCTTCCTAAGAATCAGCCAAACCATGCCGGAAAATATTTTGCTGGTGATCGCTGAACGTGAAGGAAACCCGATTGCCTCCTCGCTGTTAATTCATGATCAACATGCGCTGTATGGTCGTTACTGGGGCGCGGTTGAGCATCACGCTTGCCTACATTTTGAGACGGCGTACTATCAGCCTTTAGAATTTTGTATCGCCAATAACATTGCAGCATTTGAAGGTGGCGCACAAGGCGAGCACAAGATGGCGCGTGGCTTCTTACCTCAACAAACTTGGTCAGCGCACTGGCTAGCCCATCCGGGATTTGCTGACGCAGTAGAACGGTTTCTTGATGAAGAAGGAAAAGGAATCGAAAATTATGTTGATGAACTGAACGAAAGAAATCCATTCAAGAGTTAAAAATAATCATAAAAAAAAGCGCCAACGATGTGGCGCTTTTTTTATTCAACGGTCGATGTTCAAAAGTTGGGCTTGCTGGCCGCTTTTTTGTAATTTTCAACGCCCGTCAATATCTCTGCACGAGCATCATCCGGACCAAACCAACCTTCTACCTTGACCCATTTGCCTGGCTCAAGATCTTTGTAATGTTCGAAAAAATGCTGAATTTGCTGCAGTCGCAAAACGTTCATATCTGCTGGTTTTTGCCAGTGCGTGTAAATCGGTAAAACTTTATCGACAGGAACTGCCAAAACCTTGGCATCGCCTCCGGATTCATCTTGCATCTTTAATACACCGATTGGCCGGCAACGAACGACGACACCAGCCAGCAAAGGAAACGGCGTAATCACCAACACGTCAACCGGATCACCATCATCTGCAATGGTGTGCGGTACATAACCGTAATTACACGGATAGTGCATGGCTGTACCCATGAAGCGATCCACAAAAATAGCGCCCGATTCCTTGTCAACTTCATATTTGATCGGATCGGCGTTCATCGGTATTTCGATGACTACGTTGAAATCATTTGGCAAATCGCGGCCAGCTGGTACCAAGTTCAAACCCATTTTTACCTCAAATTAAAAAACAAAATTAAAATTACGAAACGCGCGATTATAGCGGCACAGGCTTTCGGTGCGCTTACATCATGAATAACCGTGTTAATTGGCGCTGCTGCTAAAACGCATGTTTGGGCGATCAGGATTTCGCTGTGAACGGCAACAAAGTTATGGCGCACTGGCGATAATGATCCGCAGCAGCCTCTGGTTGGTTTAGCTCTTCATGTAACTGAGCCAGTCGCAAATGCGCTTCTTGCCGCGTGCTTAGATCACCACCAGAAAGTGACTGCTCTAAATGGCGCTGAGCTTTGCCCCATAACTTTTGCTTTAGACAAAGCACACCTAATGCCAGTGAAATTTCAGTATCGTTAGGACGCTCTTTCAGCCAGTGTTCGCAATGCTCAATTTGTTTTAGCAGTGTTGATGAACCTGCTGGCGCTGCACCCTGTCGATATGCTTTCAACAAACGGGAATCCCACGCTTTCGTGAGCGCTGCCTCAAGAATCGACGAAGCTTCAATTTGCTGGCCAATTTTTATGAAGGCATTCGCCGCTTGCACCGCAACGATAGTGCTCAGCCTGTCTTCTGCGGGTACCTTGGACCAAAGTAGCTTTAAGGATTCTGGATCTTCACTGGCTTTTGTTAGCAAAGCCTCGTAGGCCATATCTCGTAGACGGCGTGACAAGGTGGGATGCAGCGATTTGTGTTTATCTAACAAACGCACAAGGCGCAAAACCTCCGGCCAGTTACGCGCATTTTGGTGCACTTTAAGCGCTAATCGTAAGGCCTGAGTATGACGAATACCGCTGGTATTTAAATCGCGTAACGCGTCCAGTGCACGGTCTGTTTCTTTGACATCTTCTGCATATAACTCAACTGCTGTCATCAGTCTAGCTGTACGAAGATGACTATCTGCATCAGCTTTTTGAAGCCATTCATCGCGTCGACTCGGCTGTTGCATACGCTGTGCTGCACGGGCACCAATCAATGCTGCCAACCCGGCGTTATCAAGAGAGGAAGCAGCACGCTCAGCTAATTTTTCTGCACGACCAAAACGACCTTCGAGATAACTCTGCAATGCTTCATTCAGTGCACGCCCCGATTCACGTAACTGACGCATTGCGCGGTACTGCTCGACTTGACGCGGCAGCGCCAGAGTCGCACGCACAGCCGCCAGTATCACCAGCACCAAGGAAAAGACAGCGAGCAAGACGACAATGAAAAAATTCAGCGAGAAATCAATCCGGTATGGTGGATAAAACAAAACGACATTACCAGGATTAAAGCGCGCGAGCACCGCCAATCCAATGGCGGAGGCTAGCAATATCATGAGCCAGATAAAAAAGCGCATGGCGATCAGGGACGCGAACGAGACTGACGAACAGCGGCAAGGCTATGCGAGAGCGTCGGCATTTCAATATTGAGCACACTCTCTTGCAACTGCTTGATTAACTCGCGAGCAGCTTGCGTCTGTCGTGAACGAATTTCAAAATAACGCACAAGTGCACGATCTGCTTCGGCTAAATCACTACGAAATGCAGCATCATTACGCGACAACAGTGCCAGTCGTGCATTCAAAAGTCGTAATTTCAAATTTTCGCGCGCAAAAAAAGCTTCACCCGGCGATAGCAACAAGGCTTCGGGTGTGCCAACAACACGCACTCGAACAAGCTGGCGAAGCTCATTCCACAAATCACTGCTCCAGCTATTCCAGCGTTCTAGCATGACACTACGCCAATCGTCATTTACCTTTGCATCATTTGAGATTTTCGATGCCAACTTGGACTTAGGCGCTGGTGCCACGACTGCAGGCTTGGCGTCAGATAACAACGGCATCTGATCAATTTGCGCTACCAAAGCATCTAGTCTCACTGCAATGCCGGTCAAATCAACACTAGGTAAACTTTTCAGGTTGTCGGTATCTTTTGCAATCGCACGCCGAATAGCAATGAATTGCGGACGGTCAGTACGCGCCAAGCGTGTATCTGCGTTTTGTAGCGCAATCAATGCGCCGCGTACGTTTCCAGCCAGCTGTAACTGCTGACTAGCCGTAGAAAGAACTTGTTCAATTTCTGCCAAAGCCCAGTCATCACGATTTTTAGCCAGGTCCTGATACAGCTGTTCCAACGCTAATTGCTGCCCTTGTGACTCCACTTGCTTTGCTTCGAGCACGGCGACTTTGCCTTGCATTAGCTTCAACTCATCATCAACGCGATTGGCAATGAGCTTAGTCTGAATATTCATGTTGTCGCCCGACTGCAGGCGTTGTGCCAACTCGCGACGCAAATCGCTAATATCGTTACGCGCACTCCACCATTGCAGACCCAACAGAAAAGCCAATAAACCAACGATCAACTTAAGATTAAATTCTTTACTGTCCAAACTCTCGCGTAGCCTATCAAGCCATAAGCGTGAAGGTGGTGCGGTCGTTTTGGGGTCTGTGGGGTCTGGTGCCTCAGCCGCGGCGGCGCTTGTCGCTGCAACCGGGGGCTGCGGCGTCTCGGCCGGCGTGTGTATTTCAGTCGGTGGTTGTTGAGCTAATGAATCGTGCGCAAGCATAGGCTCGGACTCTGAACTCAAGGCGGATATCGGCGTTGACGCCGGATTCTCAGGTGCAGACGACGATGGGGGGGATAGTGGTAACTCGCTCATGAACGCGATTGTATCGCGGCGATCAGTGCTTCGTCGCCTGATGCAGTCAGAATCACCTGCTCAAATCCCATGTTTTTTGCAGTCTCTGCGATACGAACGTGCGGAACAACCAATGTTGCCTGCCGAATTTGCTGCCAACCGGCGGCCCCTGACACCTGCTCGACATCCTCTTTGAGATTTCGTAAGGATTCCGAGCTGGTGATGACCCAGTCACAGCCTTGCGCTAATAACTCAGATAACTCTTGGCGACGCCCTGCATCCAAAGGAGGCGAGCCGCGACTGTAAGCGGCCACCTGATCCACCGTCACTCCCGCCTCACGCAAACGGTCGGCCAGCAATTCACGGCCGGTTTCGGCACGAATAATGAGCACTTTCTTGCCCGCCAACGCAGGCAAATCCAACACCTCAAGCAAGGTTTCAGAATCGGTACGCTGAGCGTCAATAGGGCTAAATATCTGGGCGGTTTGATCGGTGACACCATGCTTAGCCAGCGCTTGCCGACTGCCTTCACCCACCACTGCAGCCGCTACTCCCGACGGCCACTTGGGCAGAAAGGCAAAAGCCGCATCCACCGCATTCGGACTGACAAACGCCACAATGGCATAGTCGGTCAGATGATTCAGGCAGACTTTAAGCAGAGTAGGATCGGACAGAGGCTGTATGTCCAATAACGGGAAAACACAGACATCGCGTCCCAACGCTATCAATCGCAAGGCAAGTGATTCCGCCTGCGACTGGGGACGAGTAATAACGATCAGGTTCTTATTCAACCTTGCAAGCAGCAAGAATGGCGCTGGCATCCTGCGCCTCAAGGACGCGCGCAATTTCATGACCCAAAGCCTCGGGCGACGCCGCATCACCGTGAACTTCTGCATGCGCAATGCGCTTACCATCGGGTGTGGCGACCATGGCACGCAAGCGCATGGCGTTGTGCTCAACAGTAGCGAATGCCGCCAACGGAATCTGGCAGCTTCCACCAAAGTTTTTCGAAAGAGTGCGTTCAGCGCGAACGGCACGCTCGGTATCGGTATGGTTGAGCGGAGCGAGTAAATCGAGTAAGTCTTTACGACCCGAAGGTATCTCGATCGCCATAGCGCCCTGCCCGGGTGCGGGCAGGCTGTGCTCAGGCTCGATGAAGGAACGGATGCGTTCGGCCATACCCAGACGCTTTAGCCCCGCTGCGGCAAGAATAATCGCGGCGTACTCGCCACGATCTAACTTACCTAGGCGAGTATCCAAATTGCCGCGCAATGGCTGAATGTTTAGCAGAGGAAAACGCGCAGCGATCAGGGCCTGACGGCGCAAGCTGCTGGTGCCGACTATGGCACCAGCCGGCAAGTCTTCCAAGCTGCTAAAGGTGTTCGAGACGAAGGCATCGCGGGGGTCTTCGCGCTCCAGAACTGCCGCTAGTTCAAAGCCCTCAGGCAGCTCCATGGGCACATCTTTGAGCGAATGAACGGCCAAATCGGCTTCGCCATTTTGCATAGCGACTTCGAGTTCTTTGACGAACAAGCCCTTGCCACCCACTTTCGACAAAGTACGGTCAAGAATTTGATCACCACGTGTTGTCATTCCAAGAATCGTGACCGTACTGTGCGGATATAATTCGAGTAAGCGTGCCTGAACAGTTTCAGCTTGCCACATAGCGAGCCTGCTCTCACGTGAGGCAATCACCAGTTTTCCGGAAAACGATGCGTTCAATGCGGCCTCTCTGGTTCGTGGCCGATAGGGATAGTAGTCGACCCGTTAGAAATTGGTAATGCTTAAAAATTTGGCGGATTTTATCATGCGCCCCTTGTATCGCCTGGCCAAAAGCCAAGTCGACGATCACTCAAGCTGAAAGCATACCCCTGCCATGGCCACCACTAAGACAACTACGGCACGTTCGTCCAAGACTGCGGACAAAGACGCACCCCTCAAAGAAGACATACGATTATTAGGCCGCCTGTTAGGTGACGTGATTCGTCATCAAGAAGGTGATGCGGTGTATCAGATCGTTGAAACGATACGGCAAACTGCTGTTCGCTTTCGGCGCGAATCCGATCCCGAGGCAGGTGCCGACCTCGACCGTTTACTAAAAAAACTAACGCGTGACCAGACCAATTCGGTGGTGCGTGCTTTTTCGTATTTTTCACACTTGGCCAACATCGCTGAAGACCAACATCACAATCGTCGTCGTCGCTCACACCTGCTGGCTGGCTCGGCGGCTCAAGCAGGCAGCATGGCAGCTACGCTCTCAAAGCTGGATGCGTCGGGCGTCTCTGGTAAAGCCGTTCAAGGATTTTTTACCGATGCGCTGATTTCACCGGTGTTGACTGCGCATCCAACCGAAGTGCAGCGCAAGAGCATTTTGGATGCCGGTCGAGAGATCGCACGATTACTGGCAGCGCGTGATTCGCCCTTGCCTCCTGCAGAAAAAAATCGCAATACCCAACTCTTACATGCAGAAATCGCCAAGCTTTGGCAGACCCGTATGCTGCGCTACTCAAAGCTAACGGTCGATGATGAAATCGAAAATGCACTCTCGTTTTATCGCATCACCTTTTTGCGTGAGTTACCCGCATTAATGGAGGATATAGAAACTGAATTCGCCGAACAATATCCACATACTCGCAGCGTATCGCTACCGCCTTTTGTGCAAATGGGTAGTTGGATCGGAGGTGATCGCGATGGTAATCCCAATGTGAATTCAGACACCATGATTCGCGCGATGTCGCGGCAATCAACCACGATAGTAGATTTTTATTTAGATGAAGTGCATGCCCTGGGTGCGGAGCTATCTATTTCTACCTTATTGGTATCGGTTAGCCCAGAACTTCAGCTAATGGCGGATAACTCGCCCGATCATTCGCCGCATCGTACTGATGAGCCGTATCGACGCGCACTGATTACCATCTACGCGCGCCTTGCTGCTACCGCTCGCAAACTCGGGGTGATCAATATTCTGCGTCAAGAAGTTGGCGCTATGGAGCCTTATCATGACATTACTGAATTTATCACTGATCTGGATGTGATTGGTGATTCACTGCGCGCTAATCATGGCTTACCACTCACGCGCCCTCGCTTAAATACCCTGCGGCGAGCAGCCACTATTTTCGGCTTCCATCTGGCGACACTCGATATGCGTCAGAGCTCAGATATTCATGAACGAGTCATCAGCGAATTATTTAAAAAGTCCGATGTTTGCCACGACTACGCCGCACTCACTGAAGAGCAAAAGCTCTTGCTATTGCAATCCGAACTAGCTCAGCCTCGCCTGCTGTACTCACCTTACGTTAAGTATTCGGATGAAACAGTCAGTGAATTAGGCGTCATTTCTATGGCACGAAAAATTCGCGAGCAATTTGGTTCGCGTGCTATTCGCAATTACATCATCTCGCATACCGAAACCGTTTCTGATCTGCTGGAAGTTTTGTTATTACAAAAAGAAACTGGTTTATTAAGACTAGGCTCAGCAGAAACTAAGGCTGTTTCCGAGTTGATGGTCATTCCTCTATTTGAAACCATCCCCGATCTTCGCAATGCCGCCGACATTATGAATGGATGGCTCTCTATCCCGGCCGTGCGCGAACTGGTTCGCCAACAGGGTGAGTTGCAAGAAGTCATGCTCGGCTATTCGGACTCCAACAAAGACGGCGGTTTTCTTACTTCTAATTGGGAACTCTATAAAGCCGAAGTCGGTTTGGTTCATGTCTTTCAAAAACACAACGTGAAATTACGCCTATTTCACGGCCGCGGTGGCACGGTGGGTCGCGGTGGCGGCCCCAGCCATGAAGCTATTCTCGCGCAACCAGCAGGTACGGTGAATGGTCAATTCCGACTGACGGAACAAGGCGAAATCATTGCATCAAAATTTTCTAATCCAGAAATTGGCCGCCGAAATCTCGAACTTGTCGTAGCAGCAGTTATGGAAGCTAGCCTCACGCCATTAAAAGAAGAAGGCAAACATGCAAAACAATTAGCCAGCTTCGAAAATACGATGGAAATTTTGTCAGATAACGCCTACAGAGCGTATCGCCATCTGGTCTATGAAACACTAGGCTTCACTGATTATTTTTTCTCAGCCACCCCGATTGCTGAGATCGCAGAACTCAACATCGGTTCGCGCCCTGCCTCACGTAAATCAACTCGTCGCATTGAAGATCTGCGCGCGATTCCTTGGGGTTTCTCGTGGGGTCAATGTCGCTTGTTGCTACCCGGTTGGTATGGATTTGGCACTGCAGTGCAAAGCTGGCTCTCAGATGTAAGTACGGGACCCAAAACAAAAAAAATAACATTGCTCCGTGCGATGTTCAAAGAATGGCCGTTTTTTTCGACCTTGCTGTCGAATATGGATATGGTGCTTTCAAAAACTGATCTAGCTGTGGCATCGCGGTATGCCAGTTTGGTGAAAGATAAAAAACTTCGCAACAGCATTTTCAAACGAATCTCGCAAGAGCATGAACTTGCTAGCGAATGCTTGGCGTTGATTACTGGCTCCAAAGAGCGCCTAGCAACTAACCCAACGCTGGCGCGCTCGATTAAAAATCGCTTTGCTTATTTGGATCCGCTGAATCACTTGCAAGTCGAATTAATCAAACGCCACCGAAGCTGGAAAGAACAAGGTCGTGAATCGGATAGTCGCGTTCATCGCGGTATTCACCTCTCAATCAACGGCATTGCCGCAGGTTTGAGAAATACCGGCTAAGCCGAAATTACGATAATTCTACGAATGCGATCGCTCTGTCGAGAATGGAAGAGTCAACGCCATACCTTATAATCGCAGCCACTTAACGTTCTTGAGACCCTCATGTCAGATCAATTTTCCAAAAAAGACGAAGCCTGGTCGGCACGCTTTTCAGAGCCCGTATCCGATTTGGTAAAGCGCTACACCGCTTCCGTATTTTTTGATTACCGACTAGCCAAGGTCGACATTCAAGGATCGTTAGCGCACGCAGAAATGTTGGCGCATCAAAAAATCATTAGCCAACAAGATTACGCTGAGATTCAGCGTGGAATGACTCAAATCGAAGCCGACATTTCAGCTGGCAAATTTGAGTGGCTGCTTGATCTAGAAGACGTACATCTGAATATTGAAAAACGTTTGACCGAGCTGGTCGGCGATGCAGGCAAACGACTGCACACTGGCCGCTCACGTAATGATCAAGTCGCCACCGACATTCGACTCTACTTACGCTCCGCTATTGATGATATTCACAGATTGTTGAGCGATTTGCAGCTCGCGCTTTTACATCTTGCTGAGCAGCATGCCGGTACCATCATGCCAGGTTTCACCCACATGCAAGTCGCACAACCGGTGACCTTTGGTCATCACATGCTGGCGTATGTTGAAATGTTTAGTCGCGATGCTGAACGCATGATGGATTGCCGTAAGCGCGTCAATCGATTGCCTCTGGGTGCAGCCGCGCTCGCCGGAACCACGTTTCCGATTGATAGACAACGCGTCGCCAAAACTCTGGGCTTTGAAGACATTTGCCACAACTCGTTGGATGCCGTTTCAGATCGCGATTTCGCCATTGAATTTTGCGCAGCGTCTGCGCTAGTGATGACGCATATTTCACGACTGTCAGAAGAGTTGGTGATATGGATGAGTCCGCGCGTAGGTTTCATCGATATTGCTGATCGATTCTGCACCGGTTCGTCGATCATGCCACAGAAAAAAAACCCCGATGTACCCGAACTGGCTCGCGGCAAAACCGGCCGAGTCAATGGACACTTGGTCGCTTTACTCACCCTAATGAAAGCTCAGCCGCTAGCCTACAACAAAGACAATCAAGAAGATAAAGAGCCTTTATTTGATACCGTCGACACCGTCATCGATACCTTGCGAATTTTCGCCGATATGGCGTCCGGTATTACCGTCAAACCTGAGGCCATGCGTGCTGCTGCATTGCAAGGCTACGCAACCGCTACCGATCTTGCTGATTACTTAGTTAAAAAAGGTTTACCGTTTCGGGATGCGCATGAAGCGGTCGCCAAGGCCGTTAGAGTCTGCGAGCAGCGCTCCTGCGATCTGGTCGATCTGTCTATTGCAGAACTACGGGAATTCTCTCCGCTGATTGATGAGGATATTTTTAGTGTATTGACGCTGGAAGGCTCGGTAGCCGCACGTAATCATCCGGGCGGGACAGCGCCGGCTCAGGTGGTTGAGGCCATAAAGCGGGCTCGCAGTCGACTAAATTAATTTCCTTTCGCCATACCGATACAAATATCGGGGTATTTTATTTTTCAGAACCGCCTCAGGGCAATGTTGTGATAAAACGTCTCCGAGATTAAAAAATAACGTGATCGGTAAAGATAACTAGTCGCTGTTGCATAGCAGCATTTGTATATCTGCTCAAAAGCGGCTAAATTTTGTTCACGCTTGTTTCAGCACCGCCTAGCAGTAGTGAAGAGGGCGTGCTTGTAGCGACGAACCCGTCCGAAAAATAAGAATATGGGAGACTCTGGTTAATTTTTGGTACGGCGTGCGCCAATTCTGGCCATGCTATTCCGGATCCGACAATCTCTGATGTGAATCTCCGAATGCGAGATCCAAATCAGCGGTTTTCTCTATCAGCGCCTTCCTACGCCCCATGAATCTTTCGCGAAAGAAAACTGACTATGTCATCTTTATTGTCCTTCTCCCGATTCATTGACGCAATTAATGAAAAAATCGGACTGGCAATCAGCTGGGCATTGCTCCTTGCCGTACTGATTTGCAGTGGTAATGCGCTCGTCCGCTATATTTTAAATACTAGCTCCAACGCTTGGCTTGAAATTCAATGGTACTTGTTTGGCGCCATTTTTCTTCTAGCTTCATCTTACACACTCAAACGCAACGAGCATGTACGTATCGATGTGGTGGTAGGTAGATTTTCAAAACGTACACAAGTGTGGGTCGATGTGTTTGGTTTCACTTTCTTTTTGTTGCCAGCCACGCTGCTGATTCTCTACTTTGCTATCCCCTTTGCGTATGAATCCATTCGTAATCAGGAAGTCTCAAGTAATGCTGGTGGCTTAATTATCTGGCCAGCCAAAACGCTTATCCCAGTCGGCTTTCTTTTGCTGACCTTACAAGGAATATCTGAACTGATTAAGCGTATTGGTTTTTTGATGGGATTGGTTGACGCTAGCGAATTTGAAAAACAAGTGGCCACCCCCGAAGAAGAGATCGAGGCAATCAAAGCCGCGAACAAACTTAACTGATCGAATCGAGGCCCATAAATGATTGAATTTCTGATTGCGAACATGGCCCCGATCATGTTCATCGCTCTGATCGTATTTTTGCTATCGGGTTTCCCGGTGGCGTTTTCGTTGGCTGCTAACGGCTTACTGTTTGGCCTTATCGGTATTGAAGTCGGCCTGCTCAAACCTGAACTGCTGCAAGCGCTTCCGAACCGACTGTTTGGCATTATGGCCAACGACACTTTGTTGGCTATTCCATTTTTTACCTTTATGGGCCTCATACTTGAGCGCTCCGGGATGGCCGAAGATTTGCTCGACACCATAGGGCAATTATTTGGCCCGCTACGTGGTGGTATTGCCTACGCAGTAATTTTTGTGGGTGCCTTGTTAGCAGCCACCACAGGTGTTGTGGCTGCGTCAGTTATATCCATGGGTCTGATTTCACTGCCGGTGATGCTGCGTTACGGCTACGATAAAAGGATTGCCTCTGGGGTCATTGCTGCATCTGGCACATTGGCGCAAATTATTCCGCCCTCGCTCGTATTAATCGTTATGGCCGATCAGCTGGGACGTTCGGTTGGCGATATGTACCAGGCCGCATTTATTCCTGGTCTGGTACTTACAGTCTTTTATACCTTGTATATCCTGCTAGTCTCCTTGCTGAAGCCCAATGCATTGCCGGCGCTTCCACCCGAGGCACGTAACCTGCGTGAAGATAATGGTGACAGTGGCGTTACGTCGCTGGTCGTACTTTTGTTCATCGGCATAACGTCCTCATGGTTGTTTGGAAAATTTCACCTTGCAGCTTCCACCAAACTAGCTACGGATGAAATCGCCGTCTACAGCGGTGTAGTTGGCGTCGTACTCGTCTACGCTATTGCTCTTGCCAACAAAAAGCTTAGCCTCGGTCTTTTTTCACGCATGGCCGAGAAAGTCATACTGGTACTCGTTCCACCCCTAGCCTTAATTTTCTTGGTGTTGGGTACGATCTTTGTTGGTATTGCCACACCCACTGAAGGTGGCGGCATGGGTGCATTGGGAGCCATGATCCTGGCCTTCCTAAATCGTCGACTGACTGGCGACTTGCTAAGGCAAGCCATGAATTCAACGTCACGTCTTGCTTGTTTTGTGTTGTTCATTCTGATCGGCTCCAGTGTGTTTTCACTGGTATTCCGCGGCATTAATGGCGATCTGTGGGTAGAGCATCTCTTGACCTCCCTACCCGGCGGCAACGCGGGCTTTCTTATCGTCGTCAATATTCTTTTCTTTTTCCTGGCTTTTTTCCTGGATTTCTTTGAACTCGCCTTCATTTTGGTGCCACTAGTTGGACCGGTTGCAGACAAGATGGGAATTGACTTGATATGGTTTGGTGTTTTGCTGTCTGTAAATATGCAAACGTCATTCATGCATCCACCGTTTGGCTTTGCACTCTTCTTCTTGCGCTCTGTCGCACCCAAAGAGGTCAAGACCACTGACATTTACTGGGGCGCTGTACCCTTTGTTGTAATTCAGTTGGTAATGGTTGCGCTTATCATTTCCTTCCCCAACTTGATTTCTGTCGATAGCAAAACAGATATGAAAGAACAAATTGAATTGAATATCGACATGCCTGGAGCGAATGTAGACTCAGAGGCACCCAAACTGGAATTCAATCTCGATGGAGATAAAGATGGAAGTAACGACATCAAACTGAATATGGGCGAACCTGATAAAAAGTAGACGGGTTTTCCCTTTAAAACCAGATCCCAAAAGGATCTGGTTTTTTTATGTCAAAAAATAGCCAAAAAAAACCGCTGCCAAAGCAGCGGCTAACGATAAAACTGAAGGTAATCTGTCAGCTAAAAAATTTCAGTCCTTAGATATCAGCGATTACGGCCCACTAGATAGTTTTGAATTGGAAGCTCCGCCACCGAATACCATTGATTTTGGTCGCGCTGAAAACGTCGCCATTGCTCAAATACCTTTTTGAATTTTGGATTTTTCTGCGACTCTTCATCAAACACTTCATTAGCTGCCTTAGAACACGCATCCAGAATCGTTTTTGAGAAACTACGCAGCTTGACACCATTTTTTATCAGTCGTGCTAAGGCAGTAGGGTTACGCGCATCGTACATAGCTTGCATAACGACATGCGCCTCGTACGTAGCCACCTCTAACGCTGCCTGATATTCCTTAGGTAACTTGTCCCACTCTTTTTGATTTACATAAAACGACAACTGAGCGCCAGCTTCCCACCAACCTGGTGAGTAATAAAATGGAGCTACTTTGTTGAAACCGAGTTTCTCATCATCATAAGGACCAATCCACTCGGCAGCATCGATCGTGCCTTTTTCTAACGCCGGGTAAATGTCACCGCCGGCGATCTGCTGCGGTACCACACCCAACCTTTGCATCACCCGACCTGCAAAGCCACCAACACGCATTTTCAAGCCATTCAGATCTTGCGGTGTATTCACCTCTCTACGAAACCAGCCACCCATCTGGCAACCTGTATTCCCACCCATAAAATTAATGACGCCAAAATCATGGAAAAATTCACGCATTAACTGACGGCCACCACCCTGATCCATCCAAGCAGTTTGCTGGCGTGATGTAAGACCAAAGGGAATTGCCGTATCAAACGCAAAAGTAGCGTCTTTACCAAAGTAGTAGTACGAGGCTGAATGTCCAATTTCGATAGTGCCCGCCTGAACCGCATCAAATACCTGTAGGGCAGGCACTAATTCACCACCAGGAAATGAGCGGATCATGAATTTGCCATCGGTGAGTTGGGCGACTCGTTTTGCAAGCATCTCAGCTGCACCAAAAATAGTATCTAACGACTTTGGAAAACTGGACGCTAAACGCCAACTGACTGCAGGACTTGATTGAGCGATAGCGGGTGCTGCTAGTGCGCCAGCCGTTACGCCAGCAGCAGCCTTTTTAATAAATTCTCTACGTTGCATGTGTGTCCCCCTTATACCGAGCCTGATACAAGATGCAAATCCGCTGCCCGGGAATTTTGCGAAAATGCATTGTCTTTGTTAAAACAATAGCAATTCTAGGTTGGGAGCTTAGTGACCAGCAAGGTGTGTGAGAGAGTTGACTACAGTGTGTTGTTTAAGCGCATTGAGACAAACATTTCTGCGCGATTAAGCAAACTTTCTTGTGGCTATGAGGCCGACTTTTTGGGAAATAAATTGTTGTGTATGTACCGCATTTCATAGACTACAGAGCCCGCGCAATAGGAAACATCACAATCAATGAATTTCGTTGCTTTAGCGGAATAGAGATCGGTCAATGAGATCTATTGCGAAAAATCATAGTGATAAAAAACAAAAACCCGGACGGTCACTGACAATCCGGGCTAAAAAACTTGTAACTCAGAAAAATCAAGAACCGCCGATAGTCATACTTTCTATCAAAATTGAGCCGGTATTTTTTGTGCCGCGCACTAATACATCACTACCGATTCCAGCAATATTTTTTAACATATCGCGCATATTTCCGGCAATGGTTATTTCCTCAACGGCATACTGAATTTCGCCATTCTCTACCCAGTAGCCCGAAGCACCGCGCGAATAATCACCGGTGACATAATTCAAACCCTGCCCCATCAACTCAGTAACGAGCAAACCTTTATCCATTTTTTTGAGCATCGCACGAAAATCATCCGAGGATTGGGTGCGGGTTGAGCGTATCTCTAGATTGTGCGAACCACCTGCATTACCTGTTGTCGTCATACCTAGCTTGCGCGCCGAGTACGTGGATAAGAAATACCCCTGCAAGACACCATTACGTACAACCTCACGCCGTTGCGTACGAACGCCCTCTTCATCGAATGGTGCCGAGCCAACTCCACCTAACTGATGGGGATCTTCAATAATTTGTATGTCCGGACCAAATATCTCCGTACCCAGAGAATCCGTCAAAAAAGTTGACTTTCTATACAACGCACCACCAGAAACTGCTTGCACAAATGCGCCGATCAAACCCACCGCTTGAGGTGCTTCGAATAACACAGGGCACTTACGCGTATCAAGCTGACGTGCATTCAAGCGCGATAATGCGCGTTCCGCTGCATAACGACCAATCGCTTCAGGATCCGCTAATTTTTTAGGATTGCGATCAGACGAATACCAACCATCGCGCTGCATGTTGTTACCTTTACCAGCAATCGGCGATACCGATAGCGAATGACGCGAATACGGATAACCCGCAATAAATCCACGAGAATTAGCCAACACAAAATGCGATTGCTGCGCAAAAGTATTCGCGCCCTCGCTATTCGTGATGCGCTTGTCCACTGCAAAAGCAGCGGCTTCTGCTTGCATGGCTAAATCAACGGCCTCGCTCGCCGACAACTGCCAAGGATGAAACAGTGATAAATCGCGAGGATTCGTCTCAAGTAATTCAGGTTCTGGTAAACCAGCACAATCATCTTCTGCCGTAAAGCGTGCGATGTTGTAAGCAGCTTCGACGGTATCTTTCAGGGCTTTGCTTGAAAAATCAGAGGTGCTCGCATTACCTCGACGAATAGCTTTTCCTTCGCCAAGAAATACAGTGACACCAATACCTTTGTCTTTGTTCTGTTCTATGGTCTCGACCTTGCCTTTGCGCACAGTCACTGACAGCCCTTGCCCTTCACTGATCTCAACAACTGCATCCGACCCTCCTTTTTCCCGCGCAAAACGAAGCACGTCACTAGCGATCTCTTTGAGGTGATCTTGGCTATAAGTAAAGGTGGAAGTAGTCATGGGGCGTTTTCATAAGAAGGTAGCAAAGGAGGTATCATAGCAGCCGTTGACAATCGACATACGCTGCCTATCATGCCTAATGCTAATCGCGGCTCCGTCGGATTCCAGTCCAGTGAATTCGAGCAGCAATACGAGCGCCCCTCTAAATCTCAACTCAAACGCGACATGACCGCCCTGCAAAAGTTGGGCGCTGAGCTTGTGGCGGCCCCCAGCGATAGGGTGAAACGCGTTCCCATGCCTGAGGACGTGCTTGAAGCCATCTTGGAATGCCAGCAAATTACCGATCACGAAGGTCGGCGCCGCCAAATGCAGTACGTCGGTAAAAAAATGCGCACGCTCGAGCCCGAAGAAGTCGCCATCATTCAAACCGCCATTGATAGCTGGCACGGAAGCTCGAAATCTGAAACAGCCGCTTTGCATGCCATAGAGCGACAGCGCGATCGATTGCTTGCTGATGATAATGCGCTGACTGCCTTGCGCGAAAAACACCCTGAGTTAGATATTCAGCATGTTCGTAATTTGATACGCAACGCACGCAAAGAACAAGCAGAGCAAAAACCACCGAAAGCTTATCGCGAAATTTTTCAATTGCTGAAAAGTTTGAAACAATCTGCCAGTGACTCACACACTGCCGACCACCCCCACGAGCATGACGATGAAGAAGACGCGTAATCATCCGGACGAATTGCTTATAGGTTTAGTATCTATCTCTGATCGGGCTTCGACGGGAGTCTACGAAGACCAAGGCGTGCCCGCACTCAAAGACTGGTTTGCTCAAGCGCTAACCAGTCCCTGGCAAATGGAAACTCGTCTGATACCTGATATTCAGTCCACGATAGAAAAAACCTTAATTGAACTGGTTGACGATATCGGATGCGATCTCGTACTAACGACCGGCGGCACCGGACCTGCTCGTCGCGACGTCACGCCCGAAGCAACGCTGGCAGTTGGCACTAAGCCCATGCCAGGATTTGGTGAACAAATGCGACAGATTAGTTTGCGCTTCGTGCCAACAGCTATTCTTTCGCGTCAAGTCGCAGTGATACGCGAAACACCCGAGCATGCGGCGTTGATCATGAACCTGCCCGGACAACCCAAATCGATACGCGAGACTCTCGAGGGTTTGAAAGATGAGTCAGGCAAATCAATCGTACCCGGTATTTTTTCTGCCGTGCCCTACTGTATCGATTTAATCGGTGGACCGTATATCGAAACACAAGAAACTGTCTGCAAGGCGTTTCGCCCCAAATCAGCGCTACGCGCAAAATAATTAGTTAAAAAGATTTTTGCTGCGCTATTTTCATCATTACGAGTAAAGAAAGCTACTCACCATGTCACTACTAGAAACTGTAGAGACCGCTACCGGCGATCATCCTGAAGCGGCCGTTATTTGGATGCATGGCTTAGGCGCCGATGGTAATGACTTCGTGCCCATCGTTCGTGAACTTGATCTTACTGACTGTCCTGCGATTCAATTTGTTTTTCCTCACGCAGAAACCATGCCTGTCACGATCAACAATGGCTACGTCATGCGCGCTTGGTACGATATTTTGGGTATGGATTTAGTACGACGTGAAGATGAAGTCGGCTTAAGAAAATCTCAACAACAAATCGAGCAGTTGATTGCGCGTGAAATTGAACGCGGCATACCCGCTGAACGCATCATCTTGGCCGGCTTTTCGCAAGGCTGTGCTATGACGCTGCAAACCGGTCTTCGCTATCCACACAAACTCGCTGGCATGCTGTGTTTATCCGGTTATCTTCCACTCGCAGATAAGCTATCTGCAGAACGGAGTCAATCCAATCGTTCCACACCCATTTTTATGGCGCATGGCCGGGTAGATCCGGTGGTGCAAATCGCTAGGGCCGAAACATCGCGCGATTTTTTGACAAGCTTAGGCTACGCGGTTGAATGGAAAGACTATTCCATGCCACATTCTGTCTGCGAAGAAGAAATCGACGATATCGGTCACGTCATCACGCACTGGCTGAGTGCATGATTTTTCGACTTTTCTTACTTTGCCACTAAAACTTTACTAGTTATGCGCCAACTATTTTTTATCACTAGCTTATTTACACTGCTGATGAGTCATTCGGTTCATGCAGAAAGTGATCTGACCTGTACTATCACTGGCGTCTCCGAAGTCAGTGCTGAGGGTACGCTAGAAGCTCTAGCAGGAAAAAAGAATTATTACGAGACAGTAGTCGGTGCGGAATTTATTGTTCAGCGCGACAAAGGTGTGATGATGGGTCGCTTTGTTAGTAACTCCGGATGGAAAATCACCGTACTGGATTTAGGATCATCACAAAACTCTTACAAAGTTCTATCTACTCGTAGCAATGGCCGTGTGCAAAGTCAATTTTTCGAGATTCGCTTGCAAGAGAAAGGGCCTAAAAAACCCTTTGTACTAGTTGCCGCTGAAGTTTTGCATGGTACCTGCACGATGTAAGTTTTAGCACTAAATCAGCTCGTCACTTACATCGGCCTCAAAATGAAAAGCATGAACTGCAGGTAAGCTTTGGCTTATTCACGAATCACCCAATATCGACCCATTTCGCCATGTCACGACTTCATCATGAATCTCATCGTATGCACCGCATCAACTGGCTGCGCGCAGCCGTACTCGGTGCAAATGACGGGATTATCTCTACCGCCAGTTTAATTCTCGGTGTTGCTGCCTCAAATGCGAATCATCATTCCATACTTGTTGCAGGTCTGGCCGCACTGATTGCAGGAGCGATGTCAATGGCCGCCGGAGAGTACGTCTCAGTACAAGCGCAAGCCGATACCGAACAAGCTGATCTGGCGCGCGAACGAACCGAACTGGAAGAAGATCCTGCAGCTGAACACAAAGAGCTCACCGCCATCTACGTCAGTCGTGGCTTAAAACATGATCTTGCCAGCGAAGTCGCATCCCAACTGACAGCGCATGATGCCTTAGCTGCTCACGCACGCGAAGAGTTAGGCATCACTGAATTTGGCACAGCACGACCACTG